>CAZERH010000242.1:0-3749 GCA_964515535.1 uncultured Anaerolineaceae bacterium | reverse complement strand
TCTCCGGAATGACCGCGTGCATCCATTTTGGGGCAGATATAATCGTTAATACCGATGCAGATAATCAGTATTGCGCCGAAGATATTCAAAAACTTATTAATCCTATTCTTGAGGGGGAGGCTGAATATGTCATCGGGACGCGTCCGGTGAAAGATATAGAACATTGGTCGCCCCTTAAGAAAAATTTGCAGTTTTTTGGAAGTTGGGTGGTAAGAAAAGCGGCGCAAGCAAATGTGGCGGATGCCCCCAGCGGATTTCGAGCCATCACTCGCTCCGCGGCGATGCGGCTTCATGTTTTTAATCGCTATACTTATACAATCGAAACCATCATCCAAGCCGGACATCTTAGAATTCCGCTTCTTAATGTCCCTATCCGCACCAATAAAGAGATGCGCCCCTCACGCCTAATTTCGGGAATCCCCAGCTATCTTCAACGCTCTTTCTCGACAATTTTCCGTAGCTTTATGACTTATGAACCGATGCGCTTTTTCTTAATCCCCGCTATAACGCTTTTAGGCATTACAATTATTTTAGGCGTGAGATATTTATACTTCTTTTCTATTGGGGAAGGTGTAGGGCATGTGCAATCTTTAATTTTAGCCTTAGCCATTTTCGTTTTCAGCACCGCCCTTTTTATCGTTGGCTTCTTAGCAGACCTTACTTCTGTAAACAGACAAATACTGGAGGGGGTTGATTATCGTTTGCGAAATTTAGAGGCAAATCAGACAGAAAACTTATCGCGAAAATCGGAGCATATTCCTGTATTTAATCGCGCTTATCTTATTTACAAAAGAAGAAACAAATAACTTGCAGGACAGCATCATCATCTTAGCGGCGATTGAGTAAAATCAAAACAGCACTTTCGTTTTGATTCGTATCGAAATCAAAGCGGGGTTATGAGAAAAATGCTCATTTAATTGGTCACTATGGCTTCGATACGGATGACGGAAAAACTGTCATCCTACTCAGCCAACGCTATCAGTTTCGCATATTGTTTAATTTGCAATCCTATGCTCGTAGATAGGCTCTTCGTTGAAGGGACGAAGAAGATAAAATAAGCCAAGCAAAAGGATTGGCATTGGGTAAAAATCTACAAAATAAATCAAGGTGTTGTTTATAGTCCAATTTTTTCCCGCGTAGAAAAATACCCAACTGAGAATAATCCATAACCATAGAAAGAGGGCAAACCAAAAACCGGCATGAGAAATTCTTTTATATCCGTATTGAAGCAATAAAATGACCATCGGAAGCATAGCAATATAATTACTTTTTGCCGAAGTAATTCCTGTAAAAGGCATAATAACAAAGGTAAAGCTAGATGCCCAAAGCAGAGCCGAAAAATTACCTTGAAAAGCATATTTCCAAATTCTATATAAAGCAAAAATGCTCAGAATTGTTAATCCCCAAGCGATGATATTTGCGTAAGGTGTGGGCATCCAATAGCCCAAGATAGCACGGGGTGTGCTAGGGCTGGCAATACCGGTATAGGTTGTGATGTCTTTGAAGAATTCGGCGAACCAACTTGGTTGCAAAAGAAAAGAAGTGCCAAGCAAAATTGTTAAAGTGATTAACGATGATGAAATGATTTCCCAGCGTTTCTTGAAAAATGCCCAAAGCCAAATTAAAATAAAAAATAAAATCACCAATTGCGGTTTTATTGTGGAGAGAGCTAAAAAAAATCCTGCCCGCCGATCTGCTTTTTGCGATATAAAAAAAAGTGAAAGTATCGCAAAAAATGCGGATAAGCTAGAAGGATTTCCGTCAATCAATGCTTGTAAGAATTCGGCACTAAAAAGTGAGAAGAAAATTAATGCTATTAAAATAGATTTTGTAGGTTTATACCCCGTTATTTTTAAGCTGAGTACAATAATTGCAATATGGGCAATTTCCATTAATGTCATCCACGCGGCGCGTGCCGACAAAAAATTTTCTGTAAGAGCGAAGGGAAAAAACACAATCATTGTATAATAAGGGTAGGCAAAAATGCCCGGGGTCTCGTCTTTTTGATGAGCGTGCCCGTGATGCACTAACTCTACCTGATATTCGACCTCATCGCTGTAGGGATTTTCATAGCCCTCAAAAAAAACTAAACGCGTAGGTAACCACCTGTACAAAAAATCTGTTCCACCTGATTGATTTTTAGCAAAGGTGTAGTTTGCGAAGAATAAAAGGGCAATGAATATCGTAAATACGAAAGCAAGGGCTATATAATTTTGTTTTGTGTTTTTGTCCATTTTTTTATTCTCCGTTACAGGTTTCGGTTTTGAAAATTATACCAACTTCAAGAATAATTGACCCCATCATTAATTATGGTGCTGTCGTTTGGTTTTGAAATTTTGGGAAAAGACAATATAAAATGCCTTATAAAGACAACCTCATCATTTTTTTTCTTGCCCTCGCACTTTCTGTGGGGATTGCCTCCAGCCAAACTACCTCCGGCTATATGGATGCGGATTATTATTATGCCACCGGCATCCAACTCGCCGAAGGACGAGGGTTCACGGAGCCTTTTCTCTGGAACTATTTGGATGATCCAACGGGACTGCCGCACCCCTCACACGCGTATTGGATGCCGCTCGCGTCCATTCTTTCAGCGTTAGGGATGTCCCTCGCGCGTAACATTGATTTTGCCTCCGCGCAAGGGGCATTTATTCTTCTCGCGGCGTTGATTCCCCCAATCACCGCGTCTTTAGCTTATTTTCTCACCTCCCGCCGCGATCTTGCTCTCACCTCCGCTCTGTTCGCCCTCTTTAGCGGATATTATGCTCCACCCCTAACAACAACCGACACTTTCTCTATCTATATTTTGCTCGGCGGGTTGTTTTTTCTTACGCTAAAAATTCGCAGAATTTGGCTAAAATCCATTGTGCTGGGTATTATTGCCGCGCTCATGTACCTTGCCCGCGCCGATGGGGCGATTTGGTTGATTTTTGCCGTACTCGCCCTCATTATGCAATACTACGCATTACGTAAAGCCCTTCTTTCTTCACTCGTCTTTTTCTTCTTATCCTATTTTTTTTTCATCGTTCCGTGGCTTCTTCGCAACTATCTAACCTTCGGATCCCCTTTTGCGTTGGGAGGAGGGCAAATGCTTTGGTTGACTGATTATAATCAAATCTTTGCCTATCCTGCAGGAAATCTTTCCATGGACACTTGGCTTGCTTCGGGTTGGTATGAAGTTATAAAAGTGCGTTTATGGGCATTCAAACTCAATTTCGGCACAGTTTTGGGTGTGCAAGGGGGCATTTTTCTCTTACCTTTTATTATTTTGGGTGCGTGGAAACTTCGTAAAAATCTTGTTGTGCGTATAGGCGTTTTTGCGTGGATCGTTACCTTTTTTGTGATGACAATCATTTTTCCCTTTGCCGGTGCGCGGGGCGGATTTCTCCACTCAGGTTCGGCACTTCAACCTTTATGGTGGGCACTCGCCCCGATCGGTTTGACGCGCGTCATCGCGTGGTTGGTGAAACGCTACAAATGGAAACCTGAGTCGTTAAAAGCCATTTCGGTGATATTAGTCGCCATATCGCTTTTGATGACGGGCGCAATTATGTGGATGCGCGTTCTCTCGCCGATGGCGCGCACCCGAGCCCAAAACAAGGGCGTTCCGCTTTATATATCTATAGAGGAAAGCCTGTTGGCGCAAAAAAACCCCACAAAAAGTGCGGCGGTTATTACCGCTAATCCCCCTGGATATTATCTTGCCAGCCACAGGTACGCAATTGCCCTGCCCGATGGAGATATTGAGG
>CAZERH010000241.1:0-3770 GCA_964515535.1 uncultured Anaerolineaceae bacterium | reverse complement strand
GCCCCAGTGTCCCCTCTCGCCCCCCCTGCAGTGGATGCAGAGCCAAATTATCTCGATGAACTTGAGAAACTGGCTGGTCTACGCGATCAGGGAATTATTACCGATGAAGATTTTGAAGCCAAAAAGAGACAATTATTAGGCTTATAGAAGTTTGCCCGTGTCGTTTCTAAATGAAATGAAAAGCAAAACGGCTCTGGGACTATAATACTAATATAATCACTCGGTTAATATAGCATCTTGTACCATTGAGAGAATATGCTGGCAAAGAAATTACAAAAACGCTATGCAAAAACTGAGTTCTTATAACCAACTAACCAACTAATTAATTTCAAGGAGATATAAAATGAGTGACAACCCTATTCAAGTAATCGTAGCGGCATTTAAAGACGAAAAGAGTGCAAAATCAGCATTGAAAGAGCTTAAGCAGGCACAAAAGGCAAAGCTAATTAAAATTGAAAACGCGGCTGTGTTGCGCAAAGATGAAAAAGGCAAACTACATATCAAAGAGACTGGCGATATGAGCGGTGGTCAAGGTACAGCTTTGGGCGGTGTCGCGGGGGCGGCGATTGGTCTATTGGCTGGTTCATTATTGGTAGTGCCTGCCGCTGTAGGAGCTTTAGTGGGTGGTCTAACTGCCAAATTGCGCGATAGCGGCTTCTCGGATGTTCGCTTGAAAGCTCTTGGTGAGAATTTAACCCCCGGTTCATCTGCCATTATAGCAGTGGTGGAGCATAAATGGGTTGAGCAGGTGGAAAATGCTTTGGCTGAAGTTGAAGCAGATTTGCTGACTCTGGAACTTGGGGCTGATATTGCCGGGCAACTCGAAGCCGGTCATGATGTGGCTTATACGGCTATCTCAACCCAAGAGGGCTTCTCAGCCGGACGTATAGCCGGTGATGAAAATGAAGTTGAAGGCGGGTACGTAGTAATTGGTGAAGACAGTGTAACCGAGAGCCAATTTGTAGCTACTGAGGAAGGTTTCGCGGTTTTGTCCGTAGAAGAGACTGAAAATGGAGTTCTTGTTGAAGGTGTTGCAGGAACTTTTGAAGCAGAGGATGAAGAAGAAGCATAAAAAAAAGTGTTAACTTCATAAATACTAATCAAATATGGCAGTCATTTTCTATAGAAAATGACTGCCATATTTATAAATCTCCCTAAAAGCCTATGTCAAAACAAAAAACACATATATCCTACCGCCGTCTAAGAACTCCGCGAGTTGCCGCTGTGGCAGGAATAATTTTCGCAATATTGTGGGGGGCTAGTTATGTACTTATTCAGCTTACTATCCCTCCGATTCCTCTGGATAAAGGGGAGTGGTGGGCAAATCAAGCCGGAAAGATCTCTCTGGGATTGAGTTTGTTACCCTTTGCAGGGATTGCCTTCCTTTGGTTCATGGGGGTATTGCGTGATCGTTTGGGATATCTGGAAGATCAGTTTTTTTCCACCTTGTTTTTTGGTAGCGGCTTGCTCTATTTAGCAATGACTTTTGTCTCTTCTTCAATCGCTGGGGGGATGCTTGCCATTTATGCCCTCGATCCTGATTTATTATCTAACAGTGGGGCTTATTTAATTGCCAGAGCAGTTTCTATTCAAATCACCACTGTGTACGCCGTTCGCATGTCAGGGATGTTCATGTTCGTCTTGGGCACCATTTGGATGCGCACGCAGGTAATGCCGCGTTGGCTTGCAATCGTCACCTACGGATTGGCTACAGCACTGCTGATTAGCGTTGGACTTACCGAGTGGGTAATGTTGGTTTTTCCTGCTTGGGTATTTCTCGTTAGCGTATATACCCTGATACTAAATTGGCGTGCCCAATCTGAAAAAGGTCAAGATGGGATGACCGTGGACGCATAAGATGAGTTTTGCCCCTGTGGAAGAGAATGCAACACCAACTGGGATAGCCCGCTATTTACCGATTGTGAGCTGGCTACCTCGCTACCAGAAGGGTTGGTTGCGTTTTGATCTACTCGCAGGGCTAACAGCCGCGGTGGTGGTCATTCCTCAGGCTATGGCTTACGCCGCGATTGCCGGACTACCGATGGAGATGGGGTTATATGCGGCGTTTGTCCCCATGTTGCTTTACGCATTACTGGGCACATCGCAAAATTTGAGTGTTAGCACCACCTCTACAATTGCCATGATTACCGCTAGCACGCTGGCTGTGTCCGTTCAAGGAGGGGATTCTGCTGCCATGATCAGTGCCGCGGCGACCTTGGCTTTCTTGACCGGTGTATTTCTTTTGCTGGCATTTTTCTTGCGATTAGGGTTTTTAGCCAACTTCATCTCGTTCCCCGTGCTGACAGGCTTCAAAGCTGGTATCGGCGTGGTTATTTTTGTCGGACAATTAGGAAAGATACTGGGCATTCCAATCAATAAGGGTGGATTTCTTGAGACGATTTCCTCTGTTTTGCGTAGTTTAAACGACCTTCACTGGTTAACTTTGGGGATTACCCTTCTTACCTTACTTATTTTACTATTCTTACCTCGCCTGAACCCGCGTCTATCTGCCCCGATGGTGGCAGTGGTTGTAGCTGTTCTCGCATCTGCTTTACTCCATTTGGAAGATTTTGGCGTAGTGCTAGTAGGTGCCATTCCATCCGGCTTACCGACATTTGTGTTGCCTGATTTTTCTCTGATCAAGAGTCTGAGTACAGGTGCGCTGGGAATTGCCTTAATGGCATTCACTGAGACGATTGCCTCTGCGCGAGCATTCGTTAGACATGGGGAACAGATGCCCGACCCTAATCAGGAATTGCTGGCTTTAGGCATTGCTAATATCGGCGGCGGATTTTTTCATGCTATGCCCGCGGGCGGAGGGGCTTCCCAAACCGCTGTTAACAAAGATGCCGGGGCTAAGACCCAAATTGCAGGGTTTTTCACTGTCGTAGCCGTGATAATGACCTTGCTTTTTTTAGCTCCTTTCATCAGTCTAATGCCAGAAGCTACTTTGGGAGCATTGATATTAGTTGCCGCGACGGGACTAGTCAACATGAGAGAATTTCGCGAAATTGCGATCATCCGAAAAACTGAGTTCTGGTGGGCAATTATTGCCTTTGTGGGGGTTATATTATTAGGAACACTGGATGGTATCCTGATAGCTGTGCTGGTCTCGGTATTCAGTCTCTTGGTTCAGGCTAATCACCCACCGGTTTACGCGTTAGGACGTAAACCCAACACGGATGTTTTTCGACCCTTATCATCGGAACATCCCGAAGATGAAACTTTTCCCGGCTTATTATTAGCTCGTACTGAGGGTCGCTTGCACTTTGCCAGCGCACCGCGAGCGGGAGATCAACTTCGGGAATTGGTACGCAAAGTTCAGCCAAAAGTTCTAGCGGCAGACTTTAGCGCAGTACCCGATATCGAGTATACTGCCCTTAAAATGTTGACGGAATTAGAAGAAAACCTTCGCACACATGGCATTAGTCTTTGGTTGGTAGCTCTTAACCCCGATGCTCTTAAAGTCATTCAACGTTCATCTCTCGGAAAAAAACTGGAGAACAACCAGATGTTTTTTGACTTGGAACATGCGGTGAAGGCTTACCAAGAGAGTAGAGACAAAATATAGGAGAAAAAACAATGGCGAAAATATTACCCTCATGGAACGACACCCCCGCCAAACAGGCAATTCTTGATTTTGTAGCGGCTGTTACAGATGAAAATAACCCCGCCTATGTCCCACCTGCTGAGCGGATTGCCGTCTTTGATAACGATGGCACATTATGGTGTGAAAAGCCGATGTACATCCAACTTGATTATCTTTTGCG
>CAZERH010000240.1:0-3782 GCA_964515535.1 uncultured Anaerolineaceae bacterium | reverse complement strand
AATAATTTGCCCTAAATGATATGCTGACATATTCATCACACGCCCATACTTGATGGGCTGAACAAATTTGTTCCACGCAAGAATCATATCTGAAAGCATAAAGAGGGCGGCACCGACACTAACGGTTGCCGCGGTGCGCGTATCCCAATCGGGGCGAGAAAATGTTAACAGGGCAGAAAGAAGCATAATGGTAATCACCGCGGTATAGGCTAAGACCGGTTTCTGCAATTTTTCTTTCCCTTGTTTTACCAAACCATCCGCTATATTTCTATAAAGTTTTGCGGAGGCCATCCCCAAGATAATTGCTACCACAATACCAAAAACGTCAAGGGGCGGAAAACTTTGATTGAACCCGACAATATACGCCACATGTCCCAGTAAAAAGGCAACCAGCCCTGCAATAAATTGCTCTTTAGGAAGCATCAAAAAAATATCACCGGCAAGTGAAAAAAGAATACCTACTCCAAACCAAAGTGTAATTCCTTGAAAATCGGTAGATGTGAGGAGGAAGATGAAGAGAAAAACCATCGTGAGAGGCTTTAAAAAATATTCTAGTTTTTTCCAACCCTTATAAACTGCATACCAATCCAATATAGCCGACAAAAAGACAAAGCCAAGCAGTATATTCATTTTCTCATTCTCCTAATACTATTCAAGTTTTGCAAATATATAAAAAATTTTGTAGCTACTGACAGTTTCAAGATGTCACGTTTATTATCTCACATTGAGCCGCTAAGAAAAACTTTGCGTGAAATTTTAGAAATGGTTTTCCCGAAATGTCTGCCGACCAGAATGTTTCCTACATCGGGAGCAAAATCTTAAAAACCGCGCCCTTACCTTCCCCTTTGCTTTCTGCCCAAATCCGCCCGCCTTGCGCTTCAATTAAACCTTCGGCAATGGTCAACCCAATGCCCATCCCGCCATAGTGGCGCACATTAGGGTCTCCAACTTGGTAAAACTTATCGAAGATTTTTTCCAACTCTTCTTCAGGGATACCAATGCCTTCATCCTTTATCCAACATAGAGCCGCATCATTTTTCTCGGATACACCCAGAATTATCTTTTTTCTCTCAGGCGAGAATCGTACCGCATTGTGCAAAAGATTTACAATAGCGGCACCAAGTTTTTTCCTGTCCAATTTTATCTCTATATCTTTTTCGGGAAACTCAAAAATAATTTCTTGCTCTTTTACCTGTGCAAGTTCTTCTATCTCTTTTGCCGCATTTCTCAATACTTTTTGAATAATCGTTTTTTGACGCGTAAAAGAAGATGTTTCGCTTTCTAGCATGGTGAGATTATTCATATCTTCGAGCAAAGTGCGCATTTTTAATGCCGCTGTTAAAACATGCTCCGCATGAGCGGAAGTCTCACTATCTTCCTCCTCGCCCAAAAAGGTAGCATAGCCAATAATAATACCCAACGGTGTACGCAACTCATGCGAAGCAAGCGATAAAAAAGTGCTTTTCAGTTCATCCGCTTTTTTGACTTCTTCATAAGCCTTTTTAAGAGCTTGCACCAGTTGAGCATTATGAATCGCTACAGCCGCATGAGAAGCCACCACACTCAAAGTCACTTGATCTGATTCGGTAAAGCCTCCCTCTTTCTTGTTCAGTGCCTCTAAAACACCAATCGTGCGCTCCTGTATCTGCAAAGGCACCCCTAAAAGTGAACGAGATTGAAGTCCCACATAATCAGAAATTTTTAGGTTATGGCGCGCGTCATTTTTTAGATCATTGATTACTAAGGGGGTATTTGTTCTAAAAATCTCCCCTGCTAAACTCTTATTCAAAGGTACAGGTATTTTCTTTAGTCTATCCGCCGCCTCTCCTGTTGCCGCCGCAAAAAAAAGGGCTTCTTTCTTTTCATCATAGAGAAGAATAGACGCGGCTTCGCAAGCTAAAACCTCTGCCGCCGTGCGAATAATAAGTGCCAATAAATCTTTTACAT
This sequence comes from uncultured Anaerolineaceae bacterium, assembly GCA_964515535.1. Lineage (GTDB taxonomy): Bacteria > Chloroflexota > Anaerolineae > Anaerolineales > Villigracilaceae > Desulfolinea. Next base: position 1,835 of record CAZERH010000240.1, on the reverse strand, counting down.
TGAGGGTTGAATTCAGCGTCACGCTCAACTCAACCAATCTTCGCAAACGCGAAAGAGATTCTTTTATTTTAGGATTAGCGTTAAGAGAATCATTTTCTAACATGTACCAAGTGTAGCCAAAAGAAGAAAAATCCACAATCCCCAATTCGACACAAAAAGAACAAATGTTCTTTTTGTGTGATTTGACTTTACAAGAGGCTACAAAAAAAGAGAGAGGGAATGCCTCTCTCTCTCTTGATTTGAGCTTGCTTCCCCTATTCAGCAGATTCTGTCTCCAACATCTCCGCGTTAACCGGGACGCGTTTTGTCAGCCCCAACCAGAGGACAAATAGCCCCAAAGCGACCCAGCCGGAGACGCTGGCGAGAGTCCCGCCAAGAGCCATGTCGAAGCCGGGGATAAGGAAGAGGACGGGCAGACCGGCAACCGCGTTGACCGTGCCATGTGCGAGAGCCGGAGTCCAGGGGCTTTTGGTGTTGAGATAAAGCCAGCTAAAAATAACCCCCAACAAGGTGGTGAAAACGACCATCATAAAAATCCCTAGCACGGGATGCTCAGGATAGTTCAATCCCTGTGCGACCGCGGGTGCGTGCCAGAATCCCCAAATCACACTGCTGAGGATAATCGCTTTCCACTCTCCGAGCGGGAGGAGTTTGGGGAGCAAGAAGCCGCGCCAGCCGAGTTCTTCGCCCATCGCAAAGAGCATGTTGAAAAGGGGCGCAATCGTAAACGCGGCTCCGATTTGTGCGGCAAGCAACAACGCGGGGCTGAGACCTACATCCGCGGGGAGGGCAGAGAAAGATTCGTTTATCAGTGTCAGGTCGGGATCAAACTGTCCGAATCCGAGGAGGATGGTAATAATGCCAGTCGCCACACTTAAGATAGGAAAGAGCAACCAAGCCCAAAACAAGTAGCGTTTCGCTCCCAGTCGTCCCAGATTGAGATTGCTAAATTTTCCGCCTGAGGTCAAAGTCGCGACGATCGCTCCAATCCCGGGTCCCCACATGGCGAGAGCAAAACAGACGGTGGTGATGATTTGGTGAGTTTGCGTATCCACATTTTTGAAAGCGAGAGGGGTGAGGAAAAAAGTCCAAGAAATGAGGAAGGTGACAAGGAGAAAAGTGGTAAGGGCTTTGCGGTTGTTCATGCGGTTTCCTTTTTATAGAGGAGGTAAGAGTAAACGAGGAGATAGACCGTTGAACCCAAAAGCGGAACGAGGGTGAACCAGATCGCGTATTCTCCGAAGAAGATGCCGAGAATGGCGAGGACACCGGAAGCCATGAAAAGTTTTCCGCCGAGTTGATGGGTTTTATCCCAGACGGTTTCGCTGGAAAGTGTCCACGGGGTGCGGATGCCGATGAACCAGTTCCGTTTTGCTTTGCCGAGCATATAGCCGATGAAGATGAAAAGAAGTCCCGTTGCGGGCAAAATGGCAGAGTTCATATTAAAGGGGCGGAAATTCCAGACGATGGTTAATGCCCAGACATAGCCGAAGAAGAGCATAAAAAAGAAAATAAAGAGGTTGTAGGTTTCTCGAAACTCGGTGATATTTTCTTTGAGCGGATCAAGATTCGGAATGACGAGAAAGAGGGCGAGCATGGCAATGGAAATTACAGGCATGAGAAAAACGCCCCAAAACTTACCCATATAGCCATCCACCTCACCTTTTTCGTTCCAGTGCGAGGCGACTTGGTCAGGCATTTGATCGTAGACTAACGCGCCGAGAATGAGAGCGATGAGGATGATCGCTACGGATAAGACAATGGTGAGCTTTGTATTCATAAGATTTTCCTTTTTATGTTTCATGTGAAACAAGTTTTTTGCATGTATCCCGATG
>CAZERH010000239.1:0-3792 GCA_964515535.1 uncultured Anaerolineaceae bacterium | reverse complement strand
TAGGTAGCGCGAATTTCTTGCAAAGTTGGAAAATCCCCTTCCCAACTTCCTGCTAAATCTACAACATCTTGAGACCATTCCGTAGATATTTTTTCCTCGATAACCTTCGCAATCCATTTACTTAGAGACAACTGACTTGCTTTCGCGGCAGTTCTCATTTTCGTCTCAAGTTCGTTATTTAGGTAAATCGTTATCTGACTCATCGTGTCACCTCTTTCAAATACTTAGTATAAGTGGGATTATAATTGGAAGTGAAGAAGCCGTCAATTCGATTTCTTCTCTCTTCAAATGAACCTTTCTGCTATAATACAGCCATTCCAGTTATAAATTATCCTAAAAGGAGAACCCCATGCGAAAAATCTTTGGTTTTATGATCGGTATTTTTGTCGGCAGTTTGGTTGGCTCAACAATTGCACTATTGCTTGCCCCCGTTTCCGGCGAAGCTATGCGTAGTGATTTGCGCGCGCACGGCTTGGCTTTTCAGGCTGAAGTCCGCAATGCCGCAGACGTGCGCCGCATCGAATTGCGCGAGCGTTTAGATGAATTGCGTACGCCACCCGAGACGATGATATAAAACGCCTCTGCTTGCGCCATGCTGTGCGTGTATTCTGCGCGTTCAGCGATTATTTTTTGATTTACCACAAAGGCTTGTTCGTGCAAGCCTTTGTCGTTTAAGGCGCGCAATATCGCCTTAGCCAATTCAGCCTCATCCGCGGGATTAATCAAGAAGCCGTTTACGTCCGGCGTAATCCATTCTCGGATGGATTCCAAATCACCGGCGATGGGGAAACATCCGCAGGCGATTCCTTCAAGGAGGGAGTTGGGAGTCCCGTCGTGAGTGCTGGGAGAGACCAGGATTTGAGCGTCGCGGAACGCGTTTGCCAGTTGCTCCTGTTTAAGGGGCTTGGTGAGAATCGTAGACTTTTCTACCCCCAACTTTTTAACCCAATCTTCCGCCTGTGCCTCGCCTTCCATCGTTGGACAGATAAATTTAACCTCAGGGCGTTCTTTTAACACAAGCGGAATGCTTTTGAAAAATGTATCGTTGCGAATATAGTTCCTAAAGCCGCGCGGATTGATAACAAGAGGGGGGGAGGTGGAATCATCCCTCAACAAGGGATCTTCCGGCGGATAAAATACGCTCGCATCAACCCCACCCGCGCCGGGCAGGACAATATGTGGAAGGGTTGCATTAAATCCCCATTTTTCTGCCAGACGAATATCGCGGTGACAATCAGCGTGGAGCGCGTCTGCCAGCCTTAGCGTTTGGCGCGTATATTTTTGCATCAACGGGGAGGCGGGGGCATGGAGGGTAAAATCGTTCCCCCAAATTGAGATGAGTAAAGGCGGGAAATTTTCGGGTGCAAGTTTTTTGGCTGTGCTTGCCAACATACCTTCATAGGGGACTCGCATCGCGTGAATTAAATCGGGTTGAATTTTTGCGATGATTTCATTGAGCTGACGTGCGGCTTTAGAGAGAGTGAGAGGTCCCATCCAGTGCCGAAGGGCGGTGCGCGTCTTCATCATCTTGGCACCCCAGAGGCGAGATTTTCTTTGGCGCACTTCTGTTGAGGGCAAAGATTTTGTTTGGCTGAACGCAACCGAGATAAAATCCACGCGCGAAAGCGTCAAGTTGGGGGAGGCGGGAAAAGTTGAAACGAGGAAAACTTCATGCTCGCGCCCAATCCAGTATTTAATCCAATTAAGGGCAATAGGAGAGCGTCCATCGGCGATAAAGAGTATTTTCATGGGGTAGACTATACCAAGAAAAAAAAACTCTGCCAAGTTGCAGAATGAGAGAAGGCATAGTATATTTAACGAGTCTATCAGATACCTATTTGGAGTTTTTTTCATGGCAGAGCCTTCAACACCGAAAAAAGAAGAGAAAAAGGAGTTCAAGCTCTCTACTGAAGTCATCGTTGCGATTTTGGGATTATTGGGCGTGGGCGTTACCGCGTATTTTGGTTATATGCAGACAACTGTGCCGTATAGATATTCACAGAGGGCAACGGAAACTGCCGAAACGCGCTTAACGCGGATTGCGCTTTCGGCAACTTTTACCGCGACTCAAGTTCCTCCAACCCGCACAATGACTGCCACAGTCGTGAGTACCCAAACCTCAACTAGCACACAGGTATCCACTAAACCTCCTACCAAAACAAGAACGCCGTCAATCACACCAACAGATCCGGGGCGTCCGGAGGGGTTGCGTTATTGCGTGAATGCTTATTCTATCAACGTACGTGAAGGACCCAGTAGCACCCTCTATGCTGTAATTGGTGGTTTGCGTGGCGAAGATTGTTTGTATTTTGACGGTGCAAACAAGGAGGGAACTTGGTTGCGTATATCCCCGAATCAACCGGAAGAATTTAGAGATTTGGAGCGTGGCTGGGTTTATATTGAGTTATTAGGTTTGTTCGGAAATTCAAGTTTGCCGGTTATCACTTTAACGCCTACGCCGACATTCACGCCAACAGAGACTTATACCCCCTCACCAACTTTGACTCCCTCCCCAACTTTAACGCCATCGCTAACTCCCACACCATCTTTTACGGTTACGCCAACCACGGCAGGATAAAGAGAAGAATTTATGAAAAATTTTCTCCACAGATATAGTTTACCTTTAAGATATTTATTGGTTATTACGACCATAGCATCTTCCTATATTTTCGCGATTACTTTCATTCAGTTGGGATTGCCAAATTTCGGAAAAATAACATTAAGTTTAGACGAAAATTTTGTAAACAAAACCATTATGTTTTTTGGCCTTGTGGGCGGTTTTTTTGCTTATTTGGGGGGATTAACTTTACACAAAGTGCGGAATAATATCCACGCGATTATCTTGATTCGAACACTTGTAATCATAATTTCGATTATGGCAAGGTCATTGTCTCTTTTTGTTTTCTCTCAGGCAGGATATTTTTGGTGGGTTTTCTTGATGGGGGCGATTTCAGGCTTCGGCACTTCTTTTAGTTATTCTTTAGCTTATCTTCTTTTGCCGCCAAAGCATCGCGGGATGGCGGGTGGGATTATCACCGCCACAATTTATGGGATAGGTGCTATCTCACTTCCCTCATCGTGGACACTTGACGCGTTATTGCACAGCTCCGTTATCGCGACGATTCTTACTTATTTGTCTTATCTAATGCTTTTGATTTTCATTCTCGGCAGACCTGTTTCGCAAGCAGAAGTTGATGTGAATATCGGCACAAAGCCATATAGGGATTACAAAGTTAAAAAGATATTTTTAGTGTTGACGATGGTGCTTTTCATTGATAGTTTTGGCTTCCTTCGAATCGTGATGGGGACAGATGATTTTGTGAAGTTGACGTGGCAGGGAGGTTTCCCGATGTTGGCATATATCGGGATTGTCCACGTCATTTCGGCATTGTTTTTCGGACGTGTTTACGATAAGAAGAGTCCGATTTTCATTATCAAAGTATCCTTGATTTTATTCTTTATCGCAGATATTCTTTTTGTCTTGCTTTATGGTATTCCTGAACTTCAGATTTTATTAGCCTATCTATTTGTGTTGTTTTACTCACCGGCGGTTTCCATTTACACAATCGTATACATCATGATTGTCGCGGATATGGTGACTAAAAAAACAATGGGAAAGACCTACGGTTTATACGCGGCGATAGTTGGGTGGATTGCCAGTTTTGTCAGCACAGGCGTTGCTCTTTCTTTGATTGGTGCGATTTCATCGAAAACACACCTTTTGGTAGCCGGAGGGTTATCTGTTCTGGAGTTCTTTGTTATTAGCGCGTCATATAAAAATGAAGATGATGG
>CAZERH010000238.1:0-3812 GCA_964515535.1 uncultured Anaerolineaceae bacterium | reverse complement strand
AATTTCGCTTGATTAGTAACCGAAGAAGCATTAATTGTGCCGAGAATAATCAAATCATAATCTTGTATCTTTTTTAATAATTCAACTATTTCTTTTTCATCAGGGTCATACGAAAAAATAAATTCATCTGCGTTTTCATGATGTTCTCGTAGGGCATCTGCCAATTTGGGTTTGATATACGAGGATGTATCTGCCGGGGTCAAGTCAATTGGTTTTGGCATCAACAGAGCAAGACGTTGCTCCGCTTTCAAGCGCAAAGGGAGCAAGTTTTCCTTATCGCGCACCAGCGTAATCGAGGTTTCGGCAATCTCTTGGGCAACGGCTAAATGTTCCGTACACCCTACCACGCTCAAATCGGGTTGATTTTCTGAAAAGCCTTTTTTTAGCGTGCGAATTCGTACTAACGAAGCCTCAAGTTCATCTAAATCCAGCTTTTTCTCTCGCACCGCGTTTATAATAGCCGTATACATTTGCTCATATTCTGATGACTTTTCCCCTAAAAGTAAAATATCTGCCCCCGCCGCTACCGCCTGTACCGCTGAAACGCCCAATGCATCCTGCTGAATGGCGTGCATATCCATTGCGTCGGTCATAATTACACCCTTAAAACCCAATTCATCTCGCAACAAGCTAGTCAAAACCGAGCGTGAAAGCGTAGCAGGTGGTGCGTCCTTACCATCTATAGCGGGCACAGCAATATGTGCGCTCATCATTAATTTCACGTCTGCATTTATTGCGGCTCTAAAAGGTGCAAATTCTATCTCTCTCAATCGCTCAATGGGATGGGATAGGAGAGGAAGCCCGTGATGCGAATCACCGTCTACATCACCATGACCGGGAAAATGCTTCGCCGTGGCAAACGTGTTTTGGGCTTGGATACCGTTAATCATCGCTTTTGCTAGGCGAGAAACATTTTCTGCTTTCTCGCCAAAAGAGCGGATGCCAATGACGGGATTCTGGGGGTTGATATTTATATCGCAAACGGGTGCATAATTAATATTGATGCCCATTGCCGCTAGTTCTTTGCCCAAAACTTCACCTGCTTTGCGTGAAAGTTCCTCCGAGCCGGTTGCTCCTAATGCCATATTGCCGGGCAGAGGCGTTGTCCCTTTGCCGATAGCTGTGAGCTGTCCTCCCTCCTGATCAACCGCGATGATAAAGGGAGGCAAGCCTAAATCACGTGCGATGCGTTGAAGAGATGCGGTTAAGGCACGTAGTTGGGGAGGAGAATCGATGTTGAAGTGGCGAAAAAGCGTGAATCCCCCTGGTCGTATTTTACGAATCACTTTTAAGGTTTCGGGAGAAATTTCTTCTTTGCCTTTGAAAGCTAAAAGTAGCTTTTGTCCGATAATTTCTGTTGTCATTTTAGACCTGAAACAACTACACTCTCGAGAATATAGCGTTGGGCGAAGAAGAAAACGATGATGAGCGGAACAGTGGTGAGAACAGCCGCCGCCATGATGGTGGGCCAAGGTTGGACAGTCTGATTGATATTATAAAGCGTAGAAACGTAAACGGGGAGTGTATATAAATCAACCGTTTGTAGATACATGAGTGGGGCAAGCAGGCTGTTCCAAAGCCCAACGAAGAGAAAAGTTGAAATTGTGGCAAGGGGAGCTTTTAAAAGCGGGAGAACAACTTCCCAGAAAATCTGGATGTGATTTGCGCCATCCACAAAGGCAGATTCGTCTAATTCTTTGGGGATTTGCGCCATTGCCTGTCTCAATAAGAAAACCATTGCCGCTCCCCCTGCAAAATAGCCGGGGATAACAATGGGGTTGAAGGTACCTATCCAGCGTAATTTGTTGAAGAAAACATATTGAGGCACAATTAGGGCTTGGGGTGGCACCATCATAGTTGCTATCATCAAAAAGAAGACAATATTACGCCCGGGCCATTCTATGCGGCTAAAGGCATAGGCAACCACCGCAATAGAAAGCAAAGTACCAACCAACGCAGTTGATGTATAAAAGATGGTGTTGAAATAAGAGCGCATAAAATTGGTATTGTGGAAGATATTGATATAGGCTTCTAGCGTAGGGTGTGGTGGGAGCCAGATAATGCCCGCAGAATTGGTCTCTTCAATGGTTTTGAGAGAGGACGATATCATCCAAAAGAGGGGGAAACTCATAATAAGTGTTGCGCTTGTGAGGAAAATATATAAAATGATGCGCTGAATAATATGCCAGATGTTTTTCATAGTTTGCTCCCTAATAAATATCGTAAGTGACCCAACGGTCTTGTAGTTTAAATTGAACCACTGTTATGATTAAGATTATGCTTAGAATAAGCCAAGAAATTGCCGAGCCGTATCCGATTTCAAAATGGCTAAAGCTGGCTTGCCAAAGATAATAAACCATTGAAATTGCTGAGGGAACAAGCGGTTGACTATCTCTATAAAGAACGTAAATCGGTTCAAAAATTTGCAAAGAAGCGATTAAGCCCACAATGAGGTTGTAAAAAATATAAGGGGTGAGTAAAGGGAAAGAAACTTTCCAGAAACGTTGCCAACCGCTTGCGCCATCTACTTCGGCGGCTTCGTGCAATTCTCTAGGGATATTACTCAAACCGGCGAGAAAAATAAGCATCATTGCCCCGCATCCCCAAATGATGAGAAGAACGACAGACATTTTCGTCCAAAGTGGGCTTTGTACCCAAAGCGGGACACGATTCGCGGCAGGAAAACCAGCCTCCCAAACTCTGGTAAACAGAGAAAACTTTCCACTACTCACGCCAAGAAAAAAAGCACTGGAAAGCTCTTGAATAAAAATGCCAGCTCGATTTATATAGCCGATAAAAGGGAAAGTGTTGTTAAGAGAACGAATGATTTGATTAATAATGCCTGTGCCGGTGTTCAACATCAACCGCCAAGCGAGTAAAACGGCGGTATTAAATCCGAGAATAACGGGGAGATAAAAAGCCATACGGTAAATGCGTTCGCCCCGTGTTTTCTGATTGAGCATCACAGCCAAAAACAAAGCAACCACCATTTGAAGCGGTAATCCGATAACGGTCAGATAAAGCGTATTCACTAAAGATGCGCGAAATCCACTATCTCTGGTAAGTAGTTTTATATAATTCTCCCAACCTACCCATTGAGCGGGTTCGCTAGAGATGACGCGATAATCTGTAAAACTCCAATAAAGTGAAAATCCCATGGGGACGATGACGAAAATGAGGAAGCCTACAATCCACGGGGAGGCAAATAGATATCCGGCAAAGGTGTTTTCTTGTGTTCTGCGTGATGCGCCCGAAAGTTTGGCGATAAGTCGGGCTAAAGCACCAACCGCATAACTGCTGATAATAATAAAAATAATTGCGCCGATTGCGGTAACGATTAGGTTAATATAAGGATTTTCCATCATAATCTGCCTTTTGAAGATGTTTTTATTTGCGCCTTGTCTTTCTTTGTGTTTTTAGAAGGAAATTAGGGAAGGTGTTGTGAGAGGCATCTATCGCGTATTCCCTAAGGAAAAACATGCAACGCATACTATAAAAAAATAGCCCCTAAAGATTTTTTTAAAATCCTTCGGGGCTATTCAATAAAACTATTTCAAAGCATCCGAGTATTCGGTTTGAATCTTCTCGACAACTTCTGCGGCGGTTAATTCCTCGGTGATTAATTTACCGAGCGCATCTTGCATGATAGTAGAAAGTTTGGCGGCTTCGTAGATGCCAGCGAAACCAACACCATATTCTGCGGCTAATTCAGCTTCACGTTGCAATTGCGGGGATTCGACCACATAACCGTATTGAGAATCATTACGGGAGGGGATTAAGCCCATTGTCTCATTCCATTTATTATTGCCTTC
>CAZERH010000237.1:0-3817 GCA_964515535.1 uncultured Anaerolineaceae bacterium | reverse complement strand
ACTGTCCCGAAGCCTGCATGATAATTGACGACAGCGTACACAACAAACAGTATTCCGCGCGGTCAATTGAGATGGTCAAGTTGCAATACAGCGGTGCTGTAGGCGGCTTAGTGCGAGGCATAGGTGTAGTCAGTCAACCTTGTCCATACCAATGGAGAAGACGGTGAACACTATCCCGCTGATTTCCGTATCTATGCTAAAAAAGCGGATGGTAAAACAGAAAAGGTTTTTAAAAGGCAATGGGTATATAAGCCTAAAATAAAAAATTTAATTAGGAGTAAAGAAAGAGTGTTTGATGTGTAATCTCTTCTAAGAAACGCATACCTATTATTTTGGCGGGGGTGTCAAGAAAATCATGGAACAATCTACGTTGGACAATCGACCGATACGTCGACCTTTGCCGTTGACAACATTGTTTCTTGGTGTCAGACAGAATTATGTTGATCATCGACACGCAAGTCGGGGGCACGCGCGGCGGCGTATTAAAATCGCTATACGATTTCAACTTCTTCTTCATCTGTTTTTGATACGTTTTCTCCCTCTATAAAAATAATTTTATTTTCTTCGGTGTCTATATCTATCAACACCGCGCCCCCTCCCGTAAAATCGCCTTTAAGCAATTTCATTGAAAGAGGACTTTCTACAAATTTTTGTAATGCCCGTTTCAGTGGACGCGCTCCATAAGCCTTGTCGTAGCCTTCTTTTGCCAGCCAAGTTCTTGCGGATGGTGTTAGTGTGGCGGAGATACCGAACTCACTCAGACGCTCCTGAATTTCGTGCATTTGCAATTTAACAATTTCTTCCATTTCATCTACGCTAAGCGGAGAGAAAGTGATAATCTCGTCAATTCTGTTCAAAAACTCGGGTCTAAAAGCATCTTTGAGTGCTTTGCCGATTTTCTTCTCTGCTTCAAGGTCTTCTTCGCTGTCGGAATTTCGTAAAAATCCCAATGCGCCACTTTTTCCCACATATTCAGTGCCAAGATTGCTGGTCATAATCAAAATTGTGTTGCGGAAGTCAACCACTTTGCCTTGTCCATCTGTCATGCGCCCATCGTCTAAAATTTGGAGCAACGCGTTCCACACATCAGGATGTGCCTTTTCGATTTCATCAAATAGGACGACGCGATAGGGTCTGCGGCGCACCGCTTCTGTTAGCTGACCACCCTCCTCATATCCGATATATCCGGGAGGGGCACCGAACAGACGCGAAGCCGTGTGTTGCTCGCGGTATTCTGACATATCGATTCGTACCAACGCTTCGGGATCATCAAACATGAACCATGCGAGAGCCTTTGCCAATTCCGTTTTACCTACGCCGGAAGGACCGATGAATATAAATGAGCCGATTGGGCGATGTGGGTCTTTCAACCCGGAACGTGCGCGCCGAATTGCATCTGAGATGGCGGCAATTGCCTCATTTTGCCCGATAATTTTTTCGTGCAAACGCATTTCCATTTCTAGTAATTTTTCTGCTTCGCTCTCCATCATCTGTGAAATGGGGATGCCAGTCCATTGGTGAACAACTTCGGCGATGTCATTTACCTCAACAATCTCGTCCAGTTTGTGTTCTTCTTCCCATTTTCCTCGTGCTATATTGAATTTTTCTTCTAGGCGCAAACGGTCGGCTTTCATTTCGGCGGCGCGCTCATAGTCACGTTCTGTACCGGCTAATTCTTCTTCGGCGGTTAAACGATCTATTTCGGTTTTCATACCGCGCAAATCATCGGGCAATGAGTAGAGAGCCACGCGTAACTTTGCAGCGGATTCATCCATCAGGTCAATTGCTTTATCGGGCAAATGGCGGTCGGTTACATATCTGTCTGCCAATTGTGCCGAAGCAACTAAAGCCTCGTCCGAAAAGCTGACTTTATGATGCGCCTCATAGCGGTCACGCAGACCGTGTAGCATTTTTATTGTATCTTCTACGCTAGGTTCTTCTACATAAACGGGAGCAAATCTGCGCTCTAGAGCGGCATCTTTTTCTATATATTTATGGAATTCATCTAAAGTAGTTGCACCGATGCACTGTAATTCGCCGCGTGCCAACGCAGGTTTGAGCATATTTGAAGCGTCCAACGATCCCGAAGCCGCGCCCGCCCCTACAACGGTATGCAATTCGTCAATCATTAAAATAATTTCGCCGTCTGATTTTTGCACTTCTTCAATAGCCGTTTTCAAACGCTCTTCGAATTCTCCCCTAAAACGTGAGCCAGCTACCATACTGCCTAAATCGAGGGAAACCACTTGTTTACCTCCTAAAATTTCAGGCACGTCATTATTGACGATTTTTTGTGCCAAACCTTCTACAATGGCGGTTTTGCCTACACCCGCTTCTCCAATTAGGACCGGGTTGTTTTTCGTTCTGCGTGAAAGAATCTGCACCAGACGTAAAATTTCGGTATCACGCCCAATAACAGGATCAAGTTTCCCTTCACGTGCGAGCATGGTCAAATCTCGCGAGTATTTTTCGAGCACTTTATAGCGTTTTTCTGCTTTTCTATCATTTACATGCTTTCCACCGCGCAACTCTTTTATTGCCCCCATCACGCGGTCACGCGTTACGCCTGCATTTTCCAAAACGCGCGAGGCGGGCGTATTTCTCTCACTTAAAATTGCCAAAAAGAGATGTTCTGTAGAAATATATTCATCTTTCAAACGACTGGCTTCCCCGTTGGCGAGGTCAATAATTCGTTTTACGCGCGGCGTAATAAAAATTTGTCCCGCGCCGCCCCCAAAGATATTTGCTTTTGGGCTGGCTTTCAGTGTGCTATCAATTCGCTCAACTATCGCGTTCGGGTTAACCTTTAGCGACTCCAAAATTTGCGGCACCGTGCCATCGGGTTGCTCAATTAACGCTAATAAAATATGCTCGGTATCAATCTGGTTATGTCCATATCGCTGGATAATTTCAGCGGCACGCTGAGCGGCTTCTTGGGCTCTTTCGGTAAAGCGATCAAATCGCATCATAATTTTTATCCTTTTTGGGATTTTCTTTGGGAGGTATAGCCAGCCCCTATTTTCTTTTTTTACAATAAGATGATTGAGGGCGCGCGTGTTTTGAGCTTGTTACCGCTTAAAAGACGCTTTGCGGAAAACAAAGGAATTTTTTCAAAGTATAACAAAAAAGCATCAATATGGTATTGATGCTTCATTAGAAAAATATAAATATGCAATACGTTTTACGCGGGTGGACGGCTGTCCGCCTCTTGCTAAAACCGCCACATTCTCACTTCGAGCAATTACCTTTAATGATTACTAAGCTTCACCATTATTTAATCCGAGTTTTCTGTGGGGGTAGATTCAGCCGTTTCTGGCAAATCGTTTACCAATAATTCCCATGCGATATTTACGCTATCAACGATAATAATGGGATATTCGGGGAGATTATCGAGAGCAAAATTGAGTTTTTCGACAACTAAAGCCAAAGTTTTGGATTTTTCATTACTCATTTCTGTTTGCAAATTTAAGAGTAAATCTCTTGCACTTTCAATATCGGTTTTTGCCAAGCCAAAGTTGTTTTGTGAGAGGTAGAGCTGTGCGCGAGAGAGCAACTCAACAGAGCGGCTTAAATCAACCTGACGTTGCACATCTTTAATAGCTGTCGCACTAATGACGAGCAATTTCTCGTGTTCCTTGGATGTCTTGAGAAGCGTATCTAATGAGGCTTCTATCTCGTCCAAAGCTTCCAGCGTTTTGTCGTGAGCTTCAATTGTGCTTTCAAGAGCCTCTACCGTCCCTTGCATTTCTTCCAAAGTTTGGGCGTTTTCCGTTTGACTATTTTCAAGGTCGTTTATGCGCTCTTGCATTTCAGCGAC
>CAZERH010000236.1:0-3818 GCA_964515535.1 uncultured Anaerolineaceae bacterium | reverse complement strand
TAAAAAATAGTAGTTGCTCAAAGTCAAGATGGTAAAACTACAACGCATCATCAAGAGGCAATACCCCGCTGGCATTTTGAGCAATTACAAAAAATATAGGGAAGATAAATAAACTTGTGCGCTTTCTAAAAAGGCAAATATCGACTTCAACATCTTTCTGCCCTCAAATTTGCGTTTTTACGTAATCTCGGCTTGCCCGCGTTATAGATGCAGATGAGCAGAACCCAACACACCAAAGAACCCGTTTCCTCGCAGGAAACGGGTTCTTTATTTGCCATTCTTCAGCAAAATGTGTTTTTTCTTAACGGTATCAAGCCTGAAACGCGTCAGTCACGGTGGGCAATTGCGCCAAGTTGAGCTTCATCGGAGATGATAAATTCTGTGCGGTTAATCTTAATTGCACCATCATCCGCAAATTTGTATAACGCGCGACAAACCATTTCACGCGTGGTGCCAATCCGCGATGCCATTTGTTGGAGGGTCAAATCACGAGCAACGGGAGAATCCCCGCTTCCGCTATAACGCTCAAGCAAAAGGTTTGCCAAACGTCCCGGCACAGGATGAAAAGCAAGACTCTCTACTATTTCACTTGCCTGTTGCATTCGGGAGACCATTTGACGGGCAAATTCCCAAGACATTTTTCCGTTTCTGAGCAAAAAGGGCAAAAACTGCTGACGTGACCACAGCCGGATTTTTGTATCCTCTTCGGCAACTAGGGCAACGGGCATGGTCAATTCTTCTTGAAAGAAAGCCAATCCCCAAAAACTTTCTTGCGGCATGATGGTCGTGGTGATTAAGCTACGCCCCTCACCGGATTCTTTGAGGGCGTTAATTTTTCCGCTTTCCACCCATAATAAGTTCGCCCAAATATCCCCGTTATGAACAATCCACTCGCCTTTTTGATAGTTACGCAGGAGAGCTTGTTGGGCAAGTTCTTTTAAATCGCGCTCGGGGAGGGAGGCAAAAACGGGGTCTTGCGCTAATTGGTGAGAAAAAGTTTTATTCATTGATTAGTTCTTCTAATTTGTTACGATCCGTAAAGGTGATTTCAACGCGGCTGATTTCTATCATCCCTTCGCTGGCAAATTGATGCAGGGTTTTGCTGACCAGTTCACGCGTAGAGCCGACTGTGTGCGCCATTTCATCCAGTGTCATATCGCGGGGTGCGGCTTGTCCATCAACCGGTTTATAGTGGCTGAGCAAAAGATTTGCTAATCTGCCTGCTACGGGATGAAATGCGAATCCGTAAACAACATCGCGCACTTTTCGCATGGTACGAACCAGTTTCCCCGTTATCGCCCAAACTGCGTCTACGTTGCGAGAAAGGATAGGGATAATTGCATCACCTTCCCACATACAAACTTCACAATCTTCCATGGCTTCCAGCGCGGCAGGCATCGGTTCTCCGTCAAAAATGGAATGCCCCCAAACAACGCGTCCAGCCCCTAGCCGAAAAACGACTTGTCGTTTGCCGTCCGGCGAGAGCATTACCCATCCTAATTTTCCTGATTTTATATAGAGAGCACGCTTCCATATATCATCTTGCATACAGATATATTGCCCTTTACGATATTTTTTTGAAAAGGCTAAACGAGTCAACTCTTCGTGATCGCGCGGGCTAAGATGAGAGAAAATATCATCTTCAGCGAGTTTTTCGGTGAGATGCAGAGACATATTCTTTCCTGTTGGCTTCAAGTGGCGGCACAGGAGATATTTTTCTTTAAAAATCATCTTTCTTGCGCTTTTCGACTTTGACGCAATTTATAGATTTATAAAGACGACTTTACTATCTCATGTTATTTTAATGTAGCATAGTAGTAGAGGCGATTATATCAAACAAACCATTTTATAAGGAGATTTGAAATATGTTTAAAGAAACGACCAAAACCCAACGCACGCTTATGATGGTTGTGGCTATTTTAGGTGGCATCTATTTGATGGCACTTGCCCCCACACAAGCGATGCAGACGCTAAAAATTGCGCTTGATCAAGCCTTTGTGCGTCTTATTCCCTATGATGCCGATTTTTATCCGGCTGTCCCCGTTTTGACTGCGACTTACTCCGCATGGATTGTTGTTTTTGTCTTTGCTGGGGCATTTGCAATCATGCTCTCAAAGAAACTCTATCAGGGCGCACTTTGGGCACGCGCAACTGTTTTGGGTCTCTTCGCCGCTCCCGCTGTTGCAGGTATGACGATGGTTATTCCGTGGTTTGTACTTGTTTTAGCTGAATACCCAGATAAAGGCGTTCCCCCGGCGACCATTCACGGTATGCCTACTGTAGCCCCTGTACTCTTCATCAGCTTGGCGATTTATTATGTCATTCTCTTCTCTGATAAAGATACCATCAAAAACAAACTCCAGAAATTCGTCCCCTTCACTTTGATGGGCGTTATTTCCGGCATGGTTTTTATGAATGGTCAACACGGCGTGCGTTATTTCATCCACATCCCCGGTAATTTCATCAAAGATGCGAGTGGACTAGTTGTCGGCAATCCCAATCCTCCACTAATTACTTCTCCACTTTCCAGCGTTATCACCAATCTCGAACATCTCGATTGGGTTACTTTTGAGCCTTTGGCGCAACCTATTCTTTATAGCCCGCAAACTTTAGCCTTGCTTCTTGGTGGCTTCTTGCTCTACGTTTCCTCCGTTTTGTTAATTATCGCGATCCCCTTGATGGCAGTAAAAAATAAAGCCGGTTGGTATATTGCTACCGGCACCGCTTTGGCAACTGCCTTTGTCAGCATTCAAGGTTTCGTTGTCCGCAACTCAACCGAATGGCTCCAAGGCGGAATTCTCTCCCTGCTACTCTTTGTAGTCTTGATGCTTCCGGTCTTCAAAAAGTTCTTCCTCGCAGAAGGAGACGAGTGGTAGAAAGCTAAGTTTCTCCCTAAAAACTAAAAGGACGGGTGTCTTCACACCCGTCCTTTTTTTATTCCAAAATGTCGGAATTTAATCTTTTATAAAGCCTTTTTGTAATAAAAATGTGACAATACTATAATCTAGTCCCAAGCGAAGGACATCCAACTTATTTATCATTTTTAAGGAGAATAAAAGATGAATGCAACAACCCGTAAGATTCAAGCCGCTATTGTCGCGGCAGTCGGTTTATTTTTGATTTTTATCAATCCTAAACTCGTCACTGCAAATACCAATATGTTCCTAAAGGGGATGACCGAAGGCGCAACCGCTCCTATGAATCCCGTTGTATCTCTCCGAAGTACGGTTAGCTTCGGTTGGCTGGGTGCAACGGTCTACGCTGGCGTTGTCTTGCTCGTTGCTGTTAGTTATGGCTTCTTGAAGAATAAAAAATGGGCATTCCCAACGGCATTGGTTAGTCTTGCCGTTTTGCCAATCGGTAGTTTTTATGTAAGCAGTTTTGCTGGATATATGGTGCGCAAAAAAGTTTTTGCTCCCTCCTTTTACGCCTTCGTTGTCGGGTTACTTGCTTTTTGGGCAATCATTTTGCTCGAGAAAAAAGGAAAAGAGATGTGGACTTTATTTGCCCCCCTCACTCTTCTTGGCATGGTCGGCGTACAGGCATTTGCGTTTTCTGAGCACGGACTACGCGGTGTTTATCAAGGCGGCAAGACCGAAGCGATTATTGACCCCTCTATAGGCATTTTGCGCTTTTCACAGCCTATTATGGTGATGGTTCTAATTACCGTATTCCTTTCTATTTACTATATTGCCAAGAAGTCTGAAAAGGGATGGTGGTTAAGTATTGTTGCTGGTATCTCAATGGCAGTAGCCGCTTACTCTGTCCACTTTGCACGTCCAAAAGCCTCCTTCTCTTTAGCTGGCACAGATGCTTTT
>CAZERH010000235.1:0-3892 GCA_964515535.1 uncultured Anaerolineaceae bacterium | reverse complement strand
CCCGTATTCTGCGCCGTAGCCCCGCCGACAAAGTGGACGTTATTTTTGTCCAAGCTACAGATGCGGATTCAGTCACTTCGGCGGAAGAAGAGATTTCTCAAATCATCTCTCAGCGACATCGCACCGCGGTTGGAGAAAATGACTTCACCATCTTTTCTCAGCAGGATATGGTGGACACCGCCTCCTCGATTACCGGCATTTTGACGATTTTCATCGGCGGGATTGCCGCCATCTCCCTGCTTGTGGGCGGGATTGGCATCATGAACATCATGCTCGTCTCCGTCACCGAACGGACGCGTGAAATTGGCTTGCGTAAAGCCCTCGGCGCGAGAAAACGGGATATATTGACTCAGTTCCTCGTAGAATCTTCGCTCCTCAGCCTAGTTGGCGGCTTAATCGGCATCTTGTTGGGGTGGGGCATCGGCATCGTGGTCGGGATTGTCGCCACAAAATCAGGCACGCCCTTCGAGCCGGTAGTCGGGCTGGACGCGGTTTTGCTGGCAACTCTCTTCTCCGCCGCAGTCGGACTCTTCTTCGGCATTTACCCTGCCAACCGCGCCGCCAATTTGGTGCCGGTCGAGGCTCTAAGGTACGAGTAGATCGGTAAATCAGTAAATCAGTTGTGCAGAGACCTGACAGGTTTTCAAAACCTGTCAGGTCTTTTTTATAACAAAAATGCTCTAGCCGCTGCCCTCAGCGGCGATTTCGCTGATATAATTCCCCCATAAACCTCACCAACAGGGAGCCACCTATGTCCGTAGCTCGACCCCTAAATGTTTTTCTCGCTCATGCTTCGCAAGATAAGCCTGCCGTTCGTAAACTTTACCAAGCTCTATCAAGCGAGACCTGGATTTCCCCATGGCTGGACGAAGAGGAACTCCTCCCCGGCATGGATTGGGATTACGAAATCTATAAAGCCTTTCGTGATGCAGATGTGATTATCGCTTGCCTTTCGCAAGAATCGGTTGCCAAAGAGGGCTATGTGCAAAGAGAATTCAAGCGCGCTCTGAACTATGCCGAAGAAAAACCGGAAGGGACAATTTACGTCATTCCTTTGCGTTTGGATGATTGCACGCCGCCACGTAAATTAAGCAAATATCAATGGGTGGATTATTTTGAGAGCAACGCGCAAGAAAAATTGCTGAAATCTTTGCGTATCCGTGCCGAGGGGTTAGGGATTTTACCTAAATGAAAAACCAGCTAAAGGAGTATAGCCCAATAAATAGCCTTGAAAACTTTATAAATTCATTCTGGTTCTTTAGAAATAACACAGGGGGAGCGGTTGATTTTCCTGTAGTTCCGGATGGTTGTAGTGATATTATTTTTTATTTGAACGCCTCAAGCAAATTGAATGATTCTAACAATACTTTTATGACAGGTATTATGGAATTTGCTGAACTTATTCCCATTCCACACAAAATGGAGATGTTTGGGATTCGTTTTCAACCTGGGGTACTTTCATTTTTTCTTAATGTGAGCATGAAAGAACTAAAAAACCAAAGGCATGGTTTAGCAGGAATAAATAAATTTATATATCAAAGCCTGAAAATAGATAAAAGGGCAATCGATAAAAGTATTGTTGGTAATATAACGCCAAAGATACAAAACTTGCTCCCAAAAGATATTCTCAAAGACGATTTTTTTAGAATAATGCGAGTATTTAACAAAAACACAGATGTTTCAATCAACGAATTGTCTCTAAAAAGTAGCTTTTCATTAAAAAACATAGAAAGGATTTTTGATAAGAGGGTGGGATTATCACCAAAGAAATTTACCCGCATTATGAGATTTCAGAAAGCTCATAAAGAAATTTCAACTAAAGGGTTGGCTAATTTAGTCACAATTGCTTTATCGTCTGGCTACTTTGACCAAGCGCATTTCAATCGAGAATACAAAAAATTGGTTGGTTTCAATCCTACTAATGAAACAATGTCGATTTTGTACAATACACAAAAAAAATAAGGGAGTACATTAAGGACTATCACGATTGTATTTGAAACATTTATCCTAGAAAAGGAGCCTTTTAATGAAGAAGATAACCACAAATATCATGGTTGAAGATGTTAACAAGACCATTGACTATTACAAAGAAACTTTGCAATTTAATTTCAGTATGGGGGTTAATGAGAATCAGGAAGTAATCACAGGGGACGTTGGCGATTCAACACTGACTTGGGCTATGCTAAAAAGAGACGATGTTGAAATTATGCTACAAAGAAGAGATAGTTTAATTGAAGAATTGCCGGTATTTAAGGAAATGAGTATTGGCGGTACATTTACCCTCTATATTAATATGCAAGGTACAAAAACTTTTTATGAGGAAATAAAAAATAAAGTTGAAGTTCTAAAGGGTTTACATAAAACATTTTATGGTGCTGACGAGTTTGTGATTAGAGATTTAAATGGATATATCCTCTATTTTGCAGAAGCCTAAAATGGATAAAAATAAAAAATCAAAAAATGAAGGAGTACAAAAACTTTTTGATGACATTAAATTGGTTGATAGTCAAAAATTAGAGATATTGCAAGAATTACGCAAAATAGTTTTTGAAAACTTCCCAAACATAGACGAAGAAATCAAGTATGGTGGAATTGTCTTTCTTTTAGATAATTATCTTTTTAGTGGTATTTTTCTAAGAAAAGCCCATATCTCGCTTGAGTTTGTTCGTGGCTCAGAGATGGATGATCCCGAAAAAATACTAGAAGGCAAGGGGAAATTGCGCCGTCATTTGAAATATAGATATTTGGCTGATATCAAGCGTAAAAACACCAACTTTTTTATCAAGCAGTCTTTGTAGATCACGCTTGTCGTGTGGCTTGCTATCTTGAAAGACAGAGCCCTGACAGGTTTTCAAAACCTGTCAGGGCTTTTTATGCGGTGAAAGATGTGTGTTGCATCTCCAAGGATGCGTTGCACATCGAGTCCTGAGCCCTGAAAGGTTTCATCGCAACACATTTTTTATAAAATGCCTTTGAAAGCATAGATTCTTATTTGACTATGGTGCGGTCAAAACCTTTCGGGTTTCCTTTTAATCCAACAACTCAAACCGTGCTTGGAAGAAACGCAAATACTCAGGTTCATAAACCATCTTCAAGCCTTTTGTGCTTTCGCGTTGGTCATAAACCGCTTTGAGACTTTCTGCCACCACATCCATGTGTGCCTGCGTATAAACGCGGCGGGGAATGGTGATGCGAGTCAATTCGAGGGCGGGATGACGATGCTCGCCGGTTTCGGGATCGCGCCCCGCGCTGACGATGCCGCGCTCCATCGAGCGGACACCCGAATCGAGATAAAGTTGCGCCGCCAAAGTTTGGGAGGGGAATTGGTCTTGCGGAATATGCGGGTAGAAGCGTTTTGCGTCCACAAAAATGGCATGACCGCCAACCGGCTCAACAATCGGGATATCCCAATCGAGAAGCAGTTTACCCAAATAACGCACTTGGCGCACGCGGGAGGCAACGTGGTCATCTTGCACGCCTTCTTTAATGCCGATGGCGAGGGCTTCCATATCGCGTCCAGCCATCCCGCCATAAGTGTGCAGTCCTTCGTATACCACGACCATTGTGCGGGCTTGCTCGGCAACTTTCGGGTCGTTTACCGCCAGCCAACCGCCGATATTGACTAAATTATCCTTTTTCGCGCTCATCCACGCGCCATCAGTGTAGGAGCAGAACTCAAGCAAAATTTCGGCAATGGATTTATCAGCGTAGCCTTCTTCGCGCTCTTGGATGAAGAAAGCGTTTTCGTACATGCGGGTTGCGTCCAAATAAACGTTGATGCCTTGCGAATCACAATAGGCACGCAACTCACGCGCATTTTGCATACTCACAGGTTGTCCGCCTGCCATATTCACTGTTCCGGCGAGACTGACATAGGGGATATTTTCTGCGC
>CAZERH010000234.1:0-3909 GCA_964515535.1 uncultured Anaerolineaceae bacterium | reverse complement strand
ATAAAAACGCCTTCATCCTTCAAGAGGACGAAGACATTCTCCGCGGTACCACCTCGGTTCATCTAAAGAAAGATGCACTCTGTGACCGACTATCATCGGTCTATGCTATAACGGGCATTCCCGTGCCGTTCTAGTTTTCAGTATTCAGTGAACTCTGAAGTTCTTCGGCAGGAACTCTTGGGCGACATTCAGTAACGATTTTCTGTGGAGGCTCTCAGCTTATAGCCATCCTTCTCTTTCAGGTTTTTCGTCTACCTACTCTTCCCAGAGTGGTGGGCAGATTATACAGAGTTGCTTGGCGAGAGTCAAGCAAAAATCGGCAGAACTGCATTACGTTTGAAAAACTGCATTGTGGTTCGGAGAAAATCATGATGCAACACATCTCCCAAAAATATGCTCCCTCTTTAGCCCTATTTCTCCACCTTAAACCTTATAATATCTTCTACCAAATTACCCGCTCTATCTCGCACGATAACCTTCAAATGATGATACCCTGTTGAGGTTGCCCACGTCCAAACATAGGGGGCTTCTGTTACCACGCCGACTTGTTGAAAATCGACATAAAACTCGACCGCATCTATCCCTAAATTATCGCTTGTATCCACCTGAAGCTCTATTTGTCTATTGAGATAACGATCTATCGTCTCCCCCATTTCGGGATAAACTATATGCAAAGCCGGAGCTTCATTATCAATGCTAATTTGTGTCGTGGCAATATCTACGCGTTTATTTTTTCGGACAACGAGCAATTGAATCGCGTAAAGTCCGCTTAATTCACTTGTATCCCAAATTGCCAGAAGATTATTGCTAATAGAACCGTGAATATCTTCGCCAATTTGCATCCACACTTGAGGATTTAATCCCTGCCCCACTTGAACGCGATAATAATCAAAATCTTCGCCCGCGGCTGTACCACGAATTTCCAGCACACCCTTCACCGTTTCAAAAAAGACCGGCGCGGTGAGATGTGCATCGGCTAAATCGGGAGGGGCGAAAATCGCATCATAAGCCGATGGGGGAGATTCCAACCCCACCGATTCCGCCCAATCCTGTGCCTCGCTAGGAACGAGCATATATTCCTTCTCTTCAACCAATTCAGGAGGCGTGAAAACGGTCGCCAAATAGCCGGTTTCACGGTCAACTGCAAAGCTACGGTACAAATTATCGTATTGGCTAGGCTCAGAACCATTCAGAAAAACCTCACTGACGATATTGGGGCAGTCTGCTGTGGGCAAGAGTCCCGAAGGATAGCAAACTTCCATTTTTGTAACCGCAACGGGCAACTTCCATCCCGTAGGAGGCAAATCGGCACTGGCTCTTTTCATCAAGCTATGCCAAATTTCCGCGGCTATATTCGGGTTAAAAGCCTCCTCTGCACCTGCCCACAGAACAACTACACGCTGGGGAGTATATCCCACTGTCCACGCCGAAAGTGCCTCTTTATTTTGTCCGATTTTCGCTGATGTAGGAAAACCAAGTTCTAGTGCGTTGGGCGTGCCTAAACTTTGCCAACGTGCCACGTCATCGCTCAAAATATCGTTCATCAAATAGGCGAGTTGCGGAGAAACCACCGCGCGCGAATTTCCCTTGCGCCAATCTAGCCAAATTTCTCCATCTACGTCGCTCATCTCAAGCACTGTTACGGCTTGCAAATCTTCCTCTATGATTTTTCCGTGCATCACGCCTTCTGCCGCAAAAACGCCATAAGCCTGTGCCAAATCGGTTAAAGAAAGCGTAGCCTCCGTTAAATTCGTCACATCAAAATCTAACCCAAAAGATTGCGAAATTCTGCGCACATTTTCCACACCCATTTGCGCCAAGACTCCCTCCATTGGGATTAAATAATCGTTCGCCAGCGCAACTCTCAAAGAGACCGGACCGTGAAACTCCCCATCAAAATTTTGGGTTTCGGATTCTGTGGGCAGATCCCACAAAAGCGATGCGGGACTTAATCCGCGCGTGAAACCTGTGAGATAGACGAAAGGAGTCAAACTTGTCCCCGCCTTGCCTACTGCCAAATGAGCGGATTCGCTGTTTAGCATGGTTTCGCCCACCGCCGCTAAAACCTGACCCTTTTGTGGGTCCAGAATCAGTACGCTAGCTTTGGCGTTGTTTAACGCCTCCATAGTTGGCAATGGCGTGAGTAAATGTGTGGTATCACATTCTGCAATACTCCTTCCGCTCAAGCGTGCAATTTGCGCTTTGAGGATACAGGCGGATTCTTTTTGTAAATCTAGGTCGAGGCTGGAGATAATTTTCAAGCCACCGCGCTCGAGTCTTTCTTGGGGGTAAAATGCCGAAAGTTGCTTGAGCATTAAGGGCAAAAAAGCCGGGGCTGGGTTCTCAGGTTTGCTGAACGTGGGCAAGTCGAAATCCGCGCGCCGCGCCGCCTCCGCTTTATCTGCCTCAAAAAAATCCAATCCTTCCATAATATATAGCGTTTCTTGGCGGCGTTGATAGGCGGCGATGGGTGCAGAAATGGGATTGAGCGCGGGGATTTGACTAACCGCCGCGAGGGTGGCAGATTCCGCCAAATTTAGCTCGGTGACGGGTTTATTGAAATAAAGTTGCGAGGCAGATTCCGCACCATAAGCGTAATGTCCGTAATTTGCACTGTTGAGATACCACTCGATAATTTTTTGACGACCGTATTTTTGCGTAATTTGAGCGGCGAGCAAACGCTCACGCAGGGCACGGCGGAGAGAGGGTTTTTCATCCCAAAGGAGAAGGTCGGCAACGAGTTTTTGGGCGAGGGTGGGATGGGTTTCGGGGTCTAAATTGCTGAGTCTATATCCAGCATGTGTCCAAAAATGGGGGTCGGCGAGGGCGATGGTAGCTTGCAAAAGAGTATCGGGGATATGTTGCGGATTTTCTGCGCCAACGGGAATATAACGGCGGGCTTTATCTTCGGGGGCGAAAAAATAGACCAACTTTTCCCCGCTACGGTCATAAATACGCGTGGGTTGAAGGAGCGCACCATTGCGCGGATTGAGCAAATTTTCTATTTCGTTGAGTGCGGGGAGGTCTTTAATGAGACTCTGATAGCTGAGGACAAGGGAGAAAATGCCAAAAACCAGAAGAATGCTGAGCGTAAATCCGCATCCGGCGAGGGTGTTTCGACTGCCGCGCTGGAGACGAGCATCAGCATTATTAAGCCTTTTACGGCGATTGCGGAGGATATCGAGGGTTGAGGGCATGGGGGAATTATATCGTATTGCGTAAAACGTAATTGTTCAAAATAGAAATGTATTGCATAAAACTTGTATGAAATACGCAATAATTCTGAAAACTCAGTAAAACTTTAGTCCTTATTTGAAATTCAACGCTAGAACTGCACTGCATTTGAAAAATGCGTTGCAGTTCGGGGTGCTAAAGATGAAAATGCTTGTATTATGTGACCCGATGTGCAACGCATCTTCTCAGATGCAATGCACATCTAGCATCTTTTTCACACTTTATGACTTTTACAGAGTTTTCAGAATAATTAGCCACTAACATGTTGAGCAATGAGAGTTCTCGCTTATTATCCCGCTCTCTACTTCAACCTTAAACCTTCAACAGAATCTCAAACCTTGTTCCCTCCCCCAATTTGCTTCGTACAGAGATTTTTCCCCCATGTGCTTCCACAATAGTGCGGGTAATCGCCAGCCCTAGCCCAGATTCCCCCGTCTCTAAATTGCGAACTTGGTCGGCACGATAAAAACGCTCAAAAACGCGACTTAAATCTGCCTCTGCAATACCCGTGCCTGTATCAGCAACCATAATAATTATTTCGTTATCCGCATTCAACCTTGCGCCCAAAATAATGCTTCCTTCATGCGTATACCTCAGCGCATTGCTCACCAAATTGCCTAAGAAACTGTTTAATAAGTCTTGACTGTCAGCCAAATTTGGGTAAAAGATTTAGGT
>CAZERH010000233.1:1997-3927 GCA_964515535.1 uncultured Anaerolineaceae bacterium | reverse complement strand
CCTTTTTCGCTGTCAGTGCCGAGGGTAGAAACTTCTTTTTCGTTTAGGATTTTGACGTTCTTGAATTCAGCTAGAGATTCATAGGCGGCTTTTCTGATTTTTTGATTGGCGACCATAAAGCCGAGATTTTTTTCGCCGGCCTCTTTATGATCAAAGGAGAGTGCATAGGGTGATGTTCCGTTGAGTACTTTTGCTGTTTTAATCAAGGAAATTTTTTCCTGCGGAATTAACTCCCACATTCCCAGAGCTTTCATAACTTTATACGAAAAATGGGTGAGGGCAATTTCTCGTCCATCATAAGGGGGATCGGCCAAAACGCTTTCGGGCTGTTTTTCGATGAGGGTGATGTTCAAGCCTGTGTCCGCCATGGCGCGGGCAAAGCTGAGGCCTGTGGGGCCTGCACCAATGATAATGATATCGTGTTTCATCGCCTGAAGTCCTGTCTACTTGTATATAGTGTCGTTGAGTTTAACAGCATTCTAAAAATCCCTGACTTGATCCCGATCAATGTCGAGGGAATAAAACAAAGAGTATTGTTTTTGCATGATTTCATATGAAGATGCTAAAAAAATTGTGATAGAGGCTGGACAGGTGCGCGGTTTAGAAACCGAAACGTTGGTGACGCAAGATCTTGTTGGGCGTGTTTGCGCTCAAGATTTGCAGGCGCCGATTGACATTCAACCCTTTGATAATTCGGCAATGGATGGCTTTGCGGTGCGCCTTGATGATTTAAATGTAGATGGCGGCACATTGACCAAGTTTGGTTTGATAGCGGCAGGGGATAGTGTTCCTGAAGAAGCCATTCACGCTGGTCAATGCGTTGAAATCATGACCGGAGCGCCAACGCCGCCGGGGGCAGATGCCGTTGTGCCGGTGGAACTGGTGAAGGTTAATGGTGATGATGTGTCCTTTACAGCACAACCGGAAATGGGCTCGAATATCCGCCGTGCGGGGGAAGATTTCAAGCAAGGTATGGCGGTTTTAAAAGCCGGACAAGGTATCTATCCGCAGCATATTATGCCGCTGGCGGCACTGGGGATTGATAAGGTTGAAGTTTATAAAAAACCGCGCGCTGTATTTTTAGCCACAGGCGATGAGTTGGTTGAAGATTTATCTCAGGATTTAAAGTCAGGACAAATTTATAATTCCAATCGTCCCTATGGCGTGGCCGCTTTAGAGGCCATGGGCATTGAATGTTTAATTGCGCCTACTATGCCCGATGATTCCGATCAGTTTGATTCGCTTTTAAAAGACT
The DNA here is from genome assembly GCA_964515535.1 of uncultured Anaerolineaceae bacterium. Classification (GTDB taxonomy): domain Bacteria; phylum Chloroflexota; class Anaerolineae; order Anaerolineales; family Villigracilaceae; genus Desulfolinea. The sequence goes on along the minus strand of CAZERH010000233.1, from coordinate 2,672 downwards.
TAGTGCTACAGGATGTTGATTTCATTGTTTCCAGCGGCGCGGTTTCTGCCGGAAAATTTGATTTTGTTCGTAAGGGGCTGGAGAAAGTTGGCGCAGATATTTTATTTCATAAGGTGAAGATTAAGCCTGGTAAGCCTAATCTTTTTGCGCGTTTGCCAAATGGAACTCTGTATTTTGGTTTGCCGGGTAACCCAGTTGCAACGACAGCAGGTTTGCGGTTTTTTGTGCAGCCTTGCATGCGTGCCATGATGGGGATGGGTGAAGAAAAGCCAGTGCAGGCGAAGTCAATGACGCCCTTTAAAAAGCGTGAAGGTATACGGATGTTTATGAAGGCGCGGGCAGAAAGTTGGGAAGATGGGCTTTTAACCGTTGATCTTCTTGATGGGCAGGCTTCGTTTATGGTTAGTCCATTTTTGAGCATGAATTGCTGGGCGGTTGCGCCAGAGGATGTGGAAGAGATTAAAGCTGGTGATATTATAGATGTCTATCCACTTTACCCACATAGCGGATTTCTCTAAACTGTATAAAAAATCGGACACCCTTAAATTTATAACTAAAGAACAAGGCCTAAACATGAAACCTCTACTCACAATGATAAGCCTTTTAATTTGCGCAAGTTTCCTCGCTTCATGTGATGACGGTAGCGATAAGCAAAGCTCCGAAATTCATGCCTCC
>CAZERH010000233.1:0-1987 GCA_964515535.1 uncultured Anaerolineaceae bacterium | reverse complement strand
AAAAAAATGGAAGATGGACAAGCATACAAAATTTGCCTTTGAGGCAATGGAAACTTTTTTTCTGGATGCTGATTACGAATCTATGACGAAACAAGATCTAAAGGAGGTGGGCGACGATTTGCAAATTCAAATTGATGCCCTGATACAGGGCTGCACCATGACTGGAGATGCTCACGATCAACTGCACACATATCTCATGGCGTATATAAATGCCGTTGGTGCACTCTCAGAATCTGGTGACGTTCACGACGCGAAAACAGTTGGGCACTATCTAAAAAAATATATCGAATATTTTGAATAGCTTCGAGCCTAATTCCTAAACCTAATTTCAAGTTTTTCTTTTTTTAATCTGTATAAACGCACGTGCTTGACCTGCATCAAGTCCAAGTGCCTCTAATCATGTCAAAAAACGCGCGAGGGTGAGGATATTATATTTTCTCCATCTATTTAAGTATATCTAAAAACACGGAGATACCACTATGGTTGCCAATGTTAGTAAAACGGATCAAACGCGGGCGTTATCGCTCAGTACATTTGCCTTTACGGCTTGTTTTGCGGTTTGGACCATTTTTTCCATTCTTGGAATTCAAATCAAAGAAGATTTGGGATTATCTGATACGCAATTTGGTTTATTGGTGGCCACACCGGTTTTAACGGGGTCTTTGAGCCGGTTACTTCTAGGAATTTGGACCGACCAATATGGCGGGCGATTGGTTTTTACACTGACAATGCTTTGCTCCGCAGTGGCAACGTATCTTCTTTCTTCCGTTGAAACTTATGAAATGTTCTTGGTGGCCGCGCTCGGTGTTGGTCTGGCTGGCGGTGGTTTTGCTGTCGGTATTGCCTATGTATCCCAGTGGTACGGAAAAGAAAAACAAGGTACGGCGCTGGGTATTTTTGGTGTTGGTAACGTTGGTGCGGCGATTACAAACTTTGGTGCGCCATTCCTATTGGTTGCTTTAGGTTGGGAAGCCACAGCCCAGATTTATGCCGTTATCCTCGCTACGATTGCGATCTTGTTCTTCATATTAAGTAAGGACGATCCTAAACTTAAGGAGCGCAGAAAGAACAAAGAAAAGCCGCGCTCTATTAAAGAGCAGATGGAGCCTTTGAAAAACCTGCAAGTTTGGCGCTTCTCACTTTATTATTTCTTCGTATTCGGCGCCTTCGTAGCTTTGGCCTTATGGCTTCCACGTTATTATGTTGGTGTTTATGGATTAAGCATCACAACGGCTGGTATGTTGGCTGCGGCTTATGCGTTGCCCGGGTCTATTTTTCGAGCGCTCGGTGGGTGGATGTCCGACAGATACGGCGCGCGTACTGTAATGTACTGGACATTTACAGCCGCGATTATTGTTTGTTTCATTCTATCTTATCCGGCAACAAGCTACGTTGTTGAGGGTATCACAGGGCCGATTGAGTTTAATATCGCGATTAGTCTGCCAGTTTTTGTATCGCTAACCATCATTCTCGGCTTCTTTATGTCTTTGGGTAAGGCTGCGGTTTACAAACATATTCCTGTTTATTACCCGGACCATGTTGGCTCCGTTGGTGGCGTTGTCGGTCTTGTTGGTGGTTTGGGCGGCTTTTGTCTGCCCATTGCCTTTGGTTATATGAATGATGTCATCGGTGTATGGACCAGTTGTTTCATGTTGCTATTCGGCGTTACGGCTTTTGCACTGCTCTGGATGCATGCTTCTGTCCTTCACATGGAAGGTAAGATTGTTAAACCAAAATTCTTGCCTGATATGAAGCTTCCTAAGGTTAAGAAAAAAGACATTGCGCTTGCCGTTGATAAGTCAGCCGAGTTTCAGCATCAAGGTCTGGAAGATTGGGATCCTGAGAACAAGGAGCAATGGGAATCATACGGTAAGAAAGTTGCCTTCCGTAATTTATGGATTTCCATTCCCTCTCTACTCTGTGGGTTTGCTGTCTGGCTTTATTGGGGAATTATCACGGTGCAGATGCTTAATCTGGGCTTTGACTT
>CAZERH010000232.1:0-3934 GCA_964515535.1 uncultured Anaerolineaceae bacterium | reverse complement strand
CGCATTAATTGACTTGGCTTTCAGCTAGGCTGGAATCGCGTTTTTTGCTTGGTTGGCGATAAAGACAACGAAAAAATTGTCATAAATGCCGAAAAACGCTATCAGAGATAAAATTTGGTAAATAGATGAGTTCATTCCTTTTACGGGAACAGGTTCCTTTATGTACTTAATCTGATTAAAAGTGTTAAAATCTTGTTTGCGGGATTTCACCCGCGCATTTCAATAAATTATGCAACCTTATACCAACTCCGACTGGAACACCCTGATCTCTCAACTTCCCAACCCTCACTTTCTACAAACGCGCGAGTGGGCGCAAGTTAAAGAGAAATATGGTTGGCAGGCAATGCCCTTCGTTTGGTACGCGGGCAAACAACTTGTCGCCGCGGTGATGATACTCAAGCGCACTCTCCCCATTCGTGGATTATCAGCGCGTCTGAGCGTGCTTTACGCCCCAAAAGCTCCCCTGATGGATTGGGAAGATGATTCGCTCCGTGAGCGCGTACTGGGCGATTTGCAGAGTTTTGCCAAAAAGCAGGGGGCGATTTTTCTCAAACTTGACCCGGATGTGGTGCTGGCAGTCGGCATCCCCGGCGGGACAGACGAACGTGTCAACCCCGAGGGGCAAGCCACGAGACAAGCATTGTCCCGTTTGGGTTGGAAATTTTCTGAGGACCAGATCCAATTCCGCAATACGGTTCTGGTTGATTTATCTCAATCCGAAGAAGAAATTTTGGCGCGGATGAAACAGAAAACGCGTTACAATATCCGCTTGTCCGGTAGAAAAGGCGTTTTGTTGCGTGTAGGCACTCCCGCTGATTGGAAAATGCTCTACAAAATGTACGCCGAAACGTCCGTGAGAGATGGCTTTGCCATCCGAGACGAAAATTATTACCGTACTGTTTGGTCAACCTTTCAACCTTCCAGCTTTCCAGCCTGTGAATCCCTCATCGCCGAAGTGGATAGGGAGCCGGTTGCCGCTATTTTTGTTTTTTATTTTGCAAAACGCGCCTACTATGTATACGGCATGTCCACGACAAAACATCGCAACAAAATGCCGACCTACTTCTTGCAATGGGAGGCGATGAAACGCGCCAAAGAACGCGGATGTACCGTTTACGATCTTTGGGGTGCGCCTGAAACTTTTGATGAAGGCGATTCTATGTGGGGAGTCTTTCGCTTCAAGCAGGGGCTGGGCGGGGAGGTGGTTCGCACACTCGGCGCATGGGATTATGCCCCAAATCCCTTGTGGTATAAGCTGTATACAGAAGTTATCCCGCGCGTTTTGGGCGTGATGCGCTCGCGAGGGAAGAGAAAAACGCGCGAGGGTATTGAATAAATTCGTTGAGGAAACTATGAAAATTTCAAAGATGAGTTGCTATTTTTTGTATAATGTTCCCATTACGCAGGCACTCTTAGCTTCGAATGAAACTTCGCTGATTGGGGCGACTCCGCAAATTATAGCGCAATTAGCTGAGAAATTTAGGGTAGAGAAAGCACCTGTGCCTGCTTTTTATACCGAGCATTATCATGTGGAGCATACCCCTTACCAGATTATTGATGAGCAAATTGAGCTAAAAACATATATTTCTAAAGATAGATTAAAAGAGATAGATTTTTTTCGTTCTCTTGAATTGGAGAAGGATATTACCGTATCCTGCTCTTTTGGGGTGAACCTCCAGAGTACGGGGGTGGTGATGATAAAGTTGGATGTTGAAGAGGGGGTATCAAGCAACCCTGCGTATCGTTTGAGCGGGTTGCATCTTAATGAGAAATACACGGTAATAGAAACCGAGCCGATTAAAGGATTGTGGTCAGGCGCGAATGAGTCGGAACGTCCGGAGTTTATTTCTCCGGATAATTTAGCTCGCTTAATTCACGCGCATTTCTTCTCCGCGTGTGATTTAGATGTTCGCCGCGTAAAAGCATTGAGTCACGAAATTCAAATTCCCTTTACCTCCATAGAAGTTGAAACCGAAAGTGAAACGCAAACAGAATTTATCGAAAAGAATGTGCAAGGGTTGGCTGAGCTTGTTTTCAAACCGGCTTGTTGGGAGGTGGAAGAAGCCAGTTCAAGTCACGCAAAAGAAATTTTAACGAAAGACCGCCTTTGGAGTGTAGCCGAAGACGCATTTGTTGTCCTCGCGTATGAGGGGGCCTTATTCGTCAAAATAAGAAAATTTGATACCGGTGTGGCACATCGAGTTTCAGGTTTTAGCCTTGCCGATGAGGAATCGGTTTTCCACTCTTTTATGGTAGCCAGCACAAATTATCATTTTTTGCGTATCTTGGATGATCTTCTTGATAGCGAAATGAAAACGCTGAATAAAAAAGTGAAGGAACATCAGGAAGAGCTTAATCGCCTTTTCGACTCGCCTTCGAGTCAGAGTGATGCAGGTGTCTTGCGTGAGCTAAATAAATTTGTCATCAAATTTACCAGAACGCACTTTCAATTGATTGAAACTTTAGCCGAGTTTGATAATTCTGATAAACTTATTGATGAAGAATGGCATATTGTCTTGCTTGATAAGTTGAATGCGGTTTTAGGCTCTAAGGCATGGCGAGATAGCATTAGCAATCGAATTGAAAATATGCGAAATTTGGTGCAAACGGTGGAGAATACTTATGAGAGACTATTGAGTATCCGCGTTAGCGCAAGTGTTCAGAAAAGCAATGAACAATTACTCAATCTTTCGGAAGAAAACCAAGAAGTGGAGAGACGACTTTCAAAATCAAATTTCATTTTTGGGATACTCGCCGCGGCGGAGCTAATTGGTCTTATGATTGTACTTTTATTCGATTCTGCAAATCCCTTTGTGGTCTGGCTTGGAGAAAAAGGGCATCTTGTTGGTCAAACTAGAAATGTCGTTGGTGCGATTATTGTTCTTTTGCTTTTATATTTGATGAGTATGTCTATAGAGCTTTGGGCTGGACGTGAAAAATCGGATGAGAATAAAAAAGGTAGCTAAGTAATGAAACAAATTCTGACATTTACCGTCATCACGATTATTGGATTTTATACGGGGAAAATGACAGATATTAATCCAATTGCTTCCGATGGTTTTTCATATTTTGCCTCTTTCGCACTTGTTCTGGGACTCTACGGAAGCGTAATAGGCATTGACTTAAAGGCAGTCGCTAAACAAAAATGGCTTGTTGTAATTATCGTAACAGTTGCCGTCCCTTTGCAAATTATGGCTACGGGATTTGTCATGTACCTTATATATCCGGTCTCTTTAAGTTTTTTGCTGGCTGTGGCAATCGATCAAATAGACCCCCTTTCTGTAGATACTCTTTTACAGGATAAAGACAGAATGTCCGATTCAGCAAAAGGGATTTTAAGAATTTGGGCTTCATTTGACGATCCTGTTACCGTTTTGTTTGGTTTTTTAGTGCTTTTGCCTCTTGTCGCCGGCACATCCTTAGGATTTACTTTTCAAAAATACCTCCTAGGGATGGCACTGAATATCATTCCGGCTCTTGTTCTTTGGTTTATCCACAAAAAGACGAAATATTTCCAGCAGAAAACTTTTGCGATTATTACGCTTATTATCGTGCTTGTTTTCTCTTTTTTAACAGAAAGTTTTTTACTAGCCGCCATTACGGGATTGATCTTGCGTCCGCTCCCAACCAAGTTTTTTGAAAAAAGCACCTTTATTCTCTATCATATTATCGTTTTTGTTGTCGGGATGAGCCTCTTCAGCTATGGAATTGACTACAGGCTTGGCATCCTTTTGGCTCTGGTTGAGTTTTTTATCATACAGCCTGTTTCTGCGCTCATCTTTTTCAACGGAACCGCGAGCGAAGTTTTTCGGATAGCCTACTCTCAGCAAAACGGATTGACAACGCTTTTAATGGGCATCGCTTTTCAAAGTTTTGGCATCAATGTTCTGCATATCCTTTTGCCAGCCATTATTGTTATCAATATCCTCAATAT
>CAZERH010000231.1:1741-3939 GCA_964515535.1 uncultured Anaerolineaceae bacterium | reverse complement strand
CGGTTCTCTTCATCGCGAACTATTTTAGCGTTTTCTCGCACAAATAGCGATGAACCGTCTTTTTTAGTCCATATATTTTCAAAACCGACCACCTCCCCATTTTTTTCGATCCGTTTTTTGAACGCTTTTCGCGTTTCTTTAGAGAGAAGGCTGGAATCTTTTTCTAAATTCAGTTGAGAAAGTTCTTCAAAATTTGAATAGCCTACCATTTTTATCATTGACGGGTTTGCCATAAGAACGCGCCCATCTGGGGTGCTTCGGTAAAAACCCATAATAGCATTTTCAAAGATACTTCTAAATTGCTCTTCTGATTTCTGCAACACTTCTCTAACAAGATACTCCTCTGTTACATCTCTAAAAACTAAGACCACACCCGTAATCTCCCCTTTTTTATTGCGGATAGGTGCCGCAGAATCCGCTATTTGATATTCCTCACCATCCTGAGATATTAACAAGGTCTGATTGGCTAACCCCATAATCTTTCCCTTCTCTAAGACCTTTGAAGCGGGGTCATCTATCACCTTTCTTGTTTGGGCATTGCAAATTTCGAAAACCTCCTTCAATTCTCTCCCTTTTGATTCCTCAAAAGACCATCCTGTCAGTTTTTCCGCAACAGGATTCATGCGAGTAACCTTCCCATCTCTATCCGTTGCAATAACTGCATCCCCTATGCTATTAAGTGTTGTAAGTAATTCATTTCGCCTTTCTTCTATGACCTTTTGAGTAGCTGTTTTCTCCGTAATATCACGCGATATGCCCAATATAGCAATAGGCTGTCCATTTTCATCTCTCAGGGGGCAAACAGTCACATCTAACCAAACTTTATACCCTTTTTTATGATATGCCTCTATCTCTATATTTCTGGAACGGCCACGCTCAACGTCATCATTCTTAGACAGCTCCGCCCGTATCATCTCATTAACCTTTTTTAGAGAATCGGGTGAATACTTTTTCTCCACCGGCATTTTTTTCACTTCTTCCGGCGTAAAGCCTAAAATTCTTTCCACCGCCGAATTAGCATAAACCGTTTTCATAGAAGCCAACTCTAAAACCCACATATAATCCCCAGCACTTTCTACCAGACTTCTATAACGCTCTTCTTTTTCACTTAAGGAAGCTATTTTTTCTTGCGCTCCTTCTAACTCAGCAATTAATTCTTTTTTAGTTTTATTTTTCATTTGGATTTTTCCATGTCTAACGGAATCTACTGCAACACAATAATGTCCTTACCAAAATATAAGGAAAAAATGATTCGCGCGCGTTTTAGGCTTGCTTCCCTTTAACAAGCGAAGATATAAAAACAAGCATCTTTTCATAAAAACACAACTCACGCATTGACGCCCTCCCAGCAAACAAATTATCACCTAGCACCATTATAAATAATGACCTTATCGCGCCCGTTCTTTTTAGCTCCATAAAGAGCTTTATCTGCATTAACAAGCACTTCTTCCGTAGTGGAGCCACTATCTGGAAAAGAAGCAACGCCAGCAGAAAATGTAATGCTAATTTTTTTTCCCTGCACGTTGATTTCCTTTTGCGTTAAATACTCTCTCCATTCTAAAGCACGCCTATAAGCCACTTCAGCAGATGTATCGTACAGCAAAACTAAAAACTCGTCTCCACCATAACGCGAAATAGTATCCTCCGCTCGACATAGCTTCGCAAGCACATTTGCTAAAGTCTTTAAAGCTTCGTCCCCTCCAGTAAAATGTCCATTCTTATCATTAATTTCTTTCAAATTATCAAGGTCTAAAACGACAATGCTAAGAGGCGTTTTTCTTCTCTTAGCTTTGGCAAATTCTTGTCCAAGAGCTTCTTCCATATAACGGCGATTGAACAATCCCGTCAACGGATCACGCAAAGCCTGATAGCGCAACTCTTCTTGAAGCTCTTTAATCTCGTTGAGATGATATTCTAGCGCATGGTTGATTTCCTCCAAATCCTTTTGGGCTTTTTTTCGTTTCGTTATATCCCTATCTACACCTCTATAACCAAGCATCTTTCCCGTCTTATCCAAAAAAGGAACGGCATTCGTCTCAAGGGTAATCTCCTCCCCGCTTTTGTGGATATTGATATTTTCCAGCGCATTTATATTCCCTCCATCGCCAAGAATTTTATTAAAGATTCTTTCCACCCTATCAGCTTCTTTGGATGGCATTAGCGCAAAAGCTGACTTTCCCAAAACTTCATCGGCTGTA
>CAZERH010000231.1:0-1641 GCA_964515535.1 uncultured Anaerolineaceae bacterium | reverse complement strand
TTCTTTGGATGGCATTAGCGCAAAAGCTGACTTTCCCAAAACTTCATCGGCTGTATAGCCTAATATCCTTTCTATTTGAGGGCTAACATAAGTATAAATGCCATCTCTATCCACTTCCCATATCCAATCGCTTGAGCTTTCGACCAAAGAACGAAACTTCATTTCGCTTTTCTCTAAAGCTTCTTTAATTTTTCTTTCTTCGGTAATATCCCGCAAAATCCCTTGGATCGCAATTCCTTTTTTATAAGAAATATAAGAAACAGAAGCCTCCACCTCAAACTCCTTGCCATTTTTGTCAAGCGCAGTAAATTCAAAATGGAGCGGCACTTCTCGCCCTAGCGCAGTTTTTTGTACCCGTTCTTGAATTAAAGAATAACTTTGGGGAGCTACCAAAGTCATAAAGTTAAAATCCGTCGTGCGAGCTTCATCGGAGCTAACCCCAAAAATTTCCTCGAATTTTTGGTTAACCATTTCAAAATGATTTTCATATAAAAGATAAATAACATCATTCGACTGCTCAATCAAAGTACGGTACTTTTCTTCACTTTCTCGTAATGCCACCTCTATTTGTTTTTGCTCCGTAACATCTAAAATTAAGCCATTAAAATGGCTTAAACCGCCATTATCCTTTTTAACCGCAGACGACATTAAATGAAACCATCGCCACATCTCTTTTTTAACATGATAGCTACGAAAAACTTGATTAAAAGGGCTTCCGTATTCGCTAGAAACTTGATTAGCCCTTTCAACCCGCTCCAAATCATCGGGGTGGATATATCGAAACAAATCTGCTTTTTCTGTTGGCTTCTCTATGCCTAATATCTTTTCTACAGAAGGACTAGCGAAGCTGAAACGTGCGTTATAAGACTGAGTGTCGTCTACTTCAGAGCTATAAACGCCAAAGTCTCGTGCGTTTTCCATAAAAGAGCGTAAATTTTCTTCACTTTTTTTAAGTTCGCTTAAGGTAGTGTCTCGTTTAGCTTCCGCTTCTTTACGCTCACGATTTTCTACTAAAGCTTTTTGGGAAAATTGATAAGCAAAATAGCTGAGTATTCCCGTTAACGCAAAAATCGCTGTGTTAGTAACCCATTGGGTGATATTAACCGAATAATCCGGTGAGGGAAGCAACCCGGCGTTTTCTGCCATAATTGCCGCCAACACCATCAACGAAGTAGCAATTGTACTTAAAATCAGTCCCTTTTTACCAAAAAGTTGCGCCGCTATGACCACTGCCAATATAAATACTTGTGTTGTGGGGGTACGAATGGTCCCAAGAGTTGCAATAACACCGGTAACAAGAATAACAAACACCACAATTAATAAAACACCCGTTAGAACCACTTTTCCCCTGTAAAGAATAGAGCGCAAAACGAAAAGAGTCGCCAGCATAATAAAATCAATCAGGAGGGTCGTAGCAGGTGTTTTACCGCCAACAAGGTTTCCCACGATAACGAAGGTAGCTAAACTAAGGCAAACCAAAATTATCACGTTCAATAATTTAGCGCGCCAAGTTTTCACTTCTTCGTCTTCAAATATAGGAGGGGCTAGTTTCTTTGTGATTTGCTCTTTAATGAGATTTACTCACTTTCCACTTGGGATCATTTTTCTACTTCTAATGGATTTATTCATGACGATACTTAA
>CAZERH010000230.1:0-3950 GCA_964515535.1 uncultured Anaerolineaceae bacterium | reverse complement strand
CCGTGAAGGCGGTCTAACTGTCGGCGCAGGCGTTATCACCAAATTACTCGACTAATATAGGTATTCACTATGGCTAAACAAAAGATACGTATCCGCCTTAAGGCTTATGACCATCGCGTTCTCGACCAATCCGCAAAACGGATTGTGGACACTGCTGAACGAAGTGGAGCCCATGTTGTTGGTCCTGTACCCTTGCCAACAAAGAAAGAACGGTTTACAATACGCCGTTCGACTTTCATTGACAAAGATTCTCACGAACATTTTGAGATCCGCACGCATAATCGTTTGATTGATGTTTTGGATCCGGAATCGAAAACGATAGATATGCTGATGCGGCTCAATTTGCCCGCAGGCGTGGATATTGAAATTAAAATATAGTCTTTTGTAATTTGCCATAGTAGCATTAACGCACAATACTTCGCTGGCTTAAAAAAAGAAAAGCCAGCAAGTAGGTGCGCGCGAGACGGTAAGGCAAGAGTTTTCTTGTATGCAGACCAAAACAAAATGCTCTGCAACAAAATAACTGACTGCTTTACTCAGGAGATGATGTAGCCAAGCCCGGCTGGCAGTCTCATTAAATTTTCAAGGAGAAATACGAAATGTTGAAAGGGCTAATAGGTAGAAAGATAGGCATGACCCAAATCTTTGACGAAAATGGTGTTGCGTTACCAATTACTGTCATTGAAGCGGGTCCTTGTTATGTTACACAGGTGCGTACTCCGGAAAGAGATGGATACTCAGCTGTGCAGCTTGGCTTTAACGAGGTAAACCCGAAAAAACTAACAGGCGGACAACGCGGGCATCTCAAAGCAAATGATTTATCCCCCTTACGTTTTTTGCGTGAATTCCGTACTAAAACCCCAGAAGTTAAAATTGGCGAAAAACTCACTGTTGAAGAATTTGAACTTGGCGAGCGTGTTGATGTTACCGGCACCAGCAAAGGTAAAGGTTTTCAAGGTGGCATGAAGCGTCATGGCTTCAAAGGTGGACCCGCCACTCACGGTCAGTCTGATCGTCAACGTTCTCCCGGCTCGGTTGGAGCAGGTACTACACCCGGTCGCGTTCACAAGGGGAAGAAGATGCCCGGTCAAATGGGAAATGTTCGCGTTACATCTCAGGGGCTCAAAGTTGTCCTTGTTGACGCAGAACGTAACCTGCTTGGCGTGATGGGATCTGTTCCCGGCGGCAAAGGCGGGATTGTTATCATCAATGGGGCGCGCAAGCAATAAGCGCAGGGAATTGGAGCAAATATCATGAAAGTAGATGTTGTAAATGTTGCGGGCGAAAAACTCCGCGAGGTAGATTTGCCCGCAAAAGTTTTTGAAGCCCCGATTAATGTAGATTTGATGCACCAAGCCTATATTCGGCAAATGGCGAATGCACGCTTAGGAACGCACAAAACCAAAAGCCGAGGCGAAGTCTCGGGCGGTGGTCGTAAGCCGTGGAAACAAAAAGGAACCGGTCGCGCCCGTCAGGGCACTATCCGTGCTCCGCAATGGGTCGGCGGTGGCAGAGTTCACACCCCTCGTCCCCGTAGCTATGAAAAGAAAATGCCTCGCAAAATGCGCCAAGCCGCTTTGCGTTCGGTTCTTTCAGTAAAAGCCGCGGAAGAAAGCGTGATTGTGGTTGATGATTTTATCTTGACCGAACCAAAAACCCGCATAATGGCAGAGGCTCTGGAGAAATTAGTTGGTGATGCAAGTGCCCTTCTTCTTCTTCCTGAGAAAAATGATGGATACGATGTAGCCATTCGCACTGCTGAAAATATTCCAAACGCTAAGGTTTTACTATCCGCCTATCTTAACATCCGCGATATTTTGGGTTTTGATAAATTAGTTCTTTCAGAGAAAACTTTAGATGCTTTGAAAGCGCATTTAGGTTAGGAGGCAACGATGACTACAATTTATGATGTTCTTCGTCGTCCGGTAGTAACAGAAAAAAGTAATTACCAAATGAGCGAGTTGAATCAATATACTTTTGTTGTAAGCAACGATGCAACAAAAGCAATGGTAAAAGAAGCCATTGAAACGATTTTTGACGTGGACGTAGTACGCGTAAACATCCTAAAAACTGCGGCAAAACGTAGCGTACGCGCTCGTAGCAGACGGATGGCTGTGCGTAAAGCAGGTGTCAAAAAAGCGATTATTACGCTGGTTGATGGCGACTCACTCCCAATTTTTGAAGGTGTACAGTAATGGCTGTCAAAAAATATAAACCAACGACACCCGGTCAACGTGGTATGACAGGGTATACGTTTGAAGAAATTACAAAGAAAACGCCTGAGCGTTCCTTAATTATTCCACTACGCAAAACCGGTGGACGCAACGCCCACGGACGCGTAACCGTTCGCCATCGTGGTGGCGGACACCGTAGATTTATCCGTATTGTCGATTTCAAACGCGATAAACTCGGCGTCCCTGCCCGCGTAGCGGCAATAGAATATGACCCGAATCGCACTGCCCGCCTTGCATTACTTTTTTATGCAGACGGTGCAAAACGATATATTATTGCCCCTCTGGGCGTAAAAGTTGATGACACCTTAGTTTCTGGTCCTGAAGCTGAAATTCGGATAGGAAACAGTTTGCCGATTGCCAATATTCCGATAGGTACAATGATTCATAATATCGAAATGAAAGAAGGCAAAGGCGCACAAATGGTGCGCTCTGCAGGTGCTTCGGCACAAGTTTTGGCAAAGGAAGGCGATTATGCTCAAATCCGTTTGCCCTCTGGCGAAGTTCGGTTGATACGTCAGGTTTGCTACGCAACAATCGGTCAAGTCGGCAACGTAGACCACAGCAACATCAAATTAGGTAAAGCCGGGCGCAAACGCCACATGGGCATCCGCCCCACTGTTCGTGGCTCCGCAATGAACCCCAACGACCATCCGCATGGTGGTGGTGAAGGTCGCCAACCCATTGGTATGCCCAGTCCGAAAAGTCCCTGGGGTAAAAAGACTTTAGGCAAAAAGACCCGCCGCAACAAAGATACAGACAAGTATATTGTGCGCCGTCGTGGTAAGAAGCGGAAATAAGCGAGGATATAAAATATGTCACGTTCATTAAAAAAGGGACCTTTCATTGATCCCAAACTACTCGTAAAAATTGATGCCATGAACAAAAAGGGCGATAAGAAAGTCATTCGCACTTGGAGTCGGGCAAGCGTAATCTTCCCGCAGATGGTTGGGCATACAATAGCCGTTCATGACGGTCGCCGTCATGTCCCCATCTATATCACCGAGAATATGGTCGGTCATCGCTTAGGTGAATTTGCCCCCACGCGCACCTACCGCGGTCACTTAGTGAAGTAGGAATTTAAATATGGCTACTCAAGATATTCGCGCAAAATTAAGCTACCACTCAGTATCTGCTCAAAAAGCTCGCCTTGTAATCGATTTGATTCGCGGCAAAGATGCGGTAGAGGCACTTGAAATGTTGCGCTTTGTACAAAAACGCTCAGCAGACCCCGTACGCAAATTATTGGTCTCTGCTGTGGCTAATGCCGAAGAAAACTTTGGGCTAAATCGGGATGATCTCTATATTGCCAAAGTTTATGCAGATGAAGCACCCACCCGTAAGTGGCGTCGCTTTGGGGCACGCGGTCGTTTCAAACCGCTATTGCGCCGCTCTTCGCATGTGACTATCATCTTGCGCGAGCGAGAAGCATAAGAAAAAGGAGAGAATGGTTTTGTGGATATGAAACCGAGACGAGCCTGATTTGGGCTTGAGTGCCGAACCCCTCAACATCTTAGTAGCGTGAGCAGAAAAATGTTTACGAAAAAAAATGTTGACCGAAGGCAAGCAAGCAAACATCAAGTGCGAAACGAGGCACTTCATCCGCATAGAAAACCATCCTAAAAGGACGCAAAGGAGATATTATGGGTCGTAAAGTTCATCCCGTTGGATTTCGCCTGAAAATTACACAACCGTGGAAAGCTCGTTGGTTTGCGAAAG
>CAZERH010000229.1:0-3956 GCA_964515535.1 uncultured Anaerolineaceae bacterium | reverse complement strand
TGATATTTATTGCAAGTGGGGGCGAACGACTGTTCGCCCCTACGCGTAAAACGTAATGCGACATTTATGTCGCCTGCCCCTGAAAGGCGACATAAATGTCGCATCACAAATACTGAAAAAGATTTGCTCAGGTACTTAATAATTAACCACCGACATTTTGGGCAAATTTCCTTGTTTTATGGCAGTTATTGGAAATGAAAATCAGCTTAAAATTTTCGGAATTTTTAATCGCTAATCTACACTGATTTTTGTTTTTTTGCGAAGATTTGCGAGAATCGGTGGCTAAAAATCTTGTTTTCGATAGAATTCAATATGTTTTGTAGTAAGGACTAAAGACCCTACTACGAGGGTCGCGTGATTTTCGAATTTTCAATCAACGACTTTATGGTATCCTTGCCACGTTTATTTAACGGTAAATGTTGAAGGTAAATTTAATGAACAAAATTTCACGAAGAGACTTTCTCAAAATAACGGGAGCAAGTCTAGGGTCGCTGGCGTTCCGCAGGTTTGAGGGGCTATATCCCGCTGGGAAATTTCAATTTCCTGAAGGAGAGCGGTTGGGGCGCGCGTCCATTTTTCCCAATTACTTTTCTACCAGTATAAAATCGGAGCCTCATAGTGCGTCTACAACCGTTAGAGATTTGCCTGAAGATTCACTTGTTGTTTGGCTTCGTGAAGTTGTGGGGCAAGCAAAATCTGTTAGCAAAAGGTGGGTCGAAACGCCGGAGGGCTATGTATATGCCCCCGATTTACAGCCGGTGCGTAATTTCCCCAACATCCCCCTTGAGGCAATTCCGAGCGGGAAGGAGGGTTTTTGGGCGGAGGTTACAGTACCTTATGTGGATTTGATTATAGCAAACCCGCCTGTGCGTGCCGGTTGGTATAAAAACAGTATTGCCAACGGTTTTACGCCGCGTTTATATTATGGGCAAGTTATATGGATAGATCAAATTACAACGAATGACGCCGGACAAATTATGTATCGGTTTAACGAAAAATACGGTTATGGCGATTTTTTTTGGGTAGATGCAACGGGGGTATATCCCCTAACCCCCGAAGACGTTGCTCCCATTCATCCTGACGTAGACCCTGAGGAAAAACATATTCTGGTCGACACTACCTATCAAACTCTTTCCTGTTTTGAAGGAGAAAGAGAAGTATTCTTTTGTCGTATTTCTACAGGTTATGATAGCGAAAGTTATCTCACGCCGTCCGGCGGATATAACCCGCATAGAAAGTTGTTCTCTATCCCGATGGGGGCTTCGTCTACAGAGGGGAGGTCTGGTTACGACACCCCTGCGGTGGCGTGGCCCTTCTTTATGAACGGCGATGGGATTGCTATCCATGCCGCTTTTTGGCATAATGATTTTGGCACGCGTCGCTCTCATGGATGCGTGAATGTTTGCGCCGCAGATGCAAAATGGATTTTCCGCTGGACTACACCTTATGTCTCTTTAGACGAAAGTGAGGTGAGCCTAACGTGGCCCGATCATGGAACAGTCGTTAAGGTTATTAAGCGTACTTTTTGACCGATTGTAGAATATATATTGAACGTGAGGTTTTTTATGGATTTAAGCAATATCACTCTCGGATTAGCATTTGTAGCCGGTTTGGCTTCTTTTCTTTCTCCTTGTGTTTTTTCGCTCGTTCCGGCTTATATAGGCTATCTTAGTGGACGCGCCGCAGGCGGAGAGGGAGGAGAAAACAATAAATTTGTCACCTTTTTACATGGCTTGGCTTTTGTGCTTGGCTTTAGTTTTGTTTTTGTTCTTTTGGGCATAGCCGCCTCCGCTTTTGGTGGTGCGCTCTACGAAATTCGTGAATGGCTCGCAAAAATCGGTGGCATTGTGGTCATCATCTTCGGCTTGCACATGATTGGCGTTTATCGAATTCCCTTTTTAGAATACGATACCCGCGTGCAAGAATTGCCCGACCCAAAATACGGTTATTTTTCATCTGCACTTTTGGGCGTTTTCTTTTCTGCGGGATGGTCTCCTTGCGTAGGTCCCGTTTTGGGCGCAATTTTGACTCTAGCCATCAGTGGCGGTAACATCGCTCAAGGTGCAAGTTTACTTATCGCGTATTCTGCCGGATTGGCAATTCCCTTTCTTATCGCGGCTTTGGGCATCGGTTGGGTCAGCACAACGCTCCGCAAGTACAGTAAAGCCATGCGCTACGTTGAAATCGTTATGGGAGTAATCCTCGTCATCGTTGGGATTATGCTCTTCTCAGGCACTTTCGAATTACTTGCTCGCTATGGCTCTTTTGTAGATTTTGGACTCTAACAACAACTTATGGGTAAATCGAAACGCTCCGTAGTCGGCATTTTACTGGGGCTTGGCATTGCTCTTTGCATTTGTATCGGAGTGGCATTTTTCCTCACCTTCTTCATTGACAGCGAGCCTTTTTCCGGCGTAGAATCCCCTCTAAAAACGGGAGAAGCCGCCCCTGATTTTAGCTTGCCCTCGTTAAATGAGCAGGAGATTCACCTCGAAGATTTGCGCGGCAAACCCATCCTCCTCAACTTTTGGGCATCGTGGTGCGATCCTTGTGTAGCAGAGATGCCTCTCCTCGAATCGACTGCCCAAAAATATGAAAACCTACTTGTTATTGGGGTTAACGTAGGCGACACCCCCGCCAAAGTCAAAAATTTTGTCTCAGCAGAACACCTCTCATTCACTATTTTACTTGATGAAGATGGGAAAATCTCCGAAGATTATACAATCACAGGCTATCCCACCAGTATCTTTATAGATAAAGCGGGCATTATCCAATTTGTTATTCTAGGGGAATTGAATGCAGTTGAACTGGCAGAAAACTTAGCCCTGATAGGAATTGAATGAATGGTTAATCTTACACTTTATACTCGTAAAAACTGTCATTTATGTGATGAAATCAAAGCGGAATTAGCATTGTTACAAGAGACATATCCCCATCGTCTTGTCGAAATAGATGTAGACAGCGACCCCGGCATCTCAGCAACTTACGGTGAAAGCATTCCGGTAGTTGAGGTGGGACCTTATATTCTTCATGCGCCTATCTCTCGTCAAGACCTTGCCATGACCATCGGTGCCGCGACCGATAGACAAGAACAACTCCAAAAAACCGGAGATGATCTTTATCGTAAACGCGCCCAACGCAGGCAAAAAATGACTGGAGCCGACAAATTTGCAATTTGGCTCTCTCGCTGGTATATGTTCGTTTTTAGCTCAATCATTTTTATCTATGTTGGGCTTCCCGTCCTCGCTCCCGTTCTTATGAAAATCGGTGCAACCGCGCCCGCAAATATCATCTATAAAATGTATAGCCCTCTCTGCCATCAATTCGGTTTTCGTTCCTTCTTCATTTTTGGCGAACAACCCTACTACCCCCTCACAGAAACAGGTATTGCAGGAGAAGGCACCGACCTAATTGATTTTGAAAGCGCAACCGGCATTCTCAATCTCGCCGACCCAACTAGCCCTACTCGATGGGAAGCTCGAAATTATGTTGGAAATGAAAAAGTAGGCTATAAATTGGCACTTTGCGAAAGAGATATGGCAATTTATGGTGCAATGCTCCTCTTCGCCCTCATCTTTTGGGCAACGGGGCATCGCATCCCGCCCTTACATTGGGCAATTTGGCTTTTTGTTGGATTAGGATTTATCGGCTTGGATGGCTTTTCTCAACTCATCAGTCAATTTGAATTCGACATTTTTGCTAAAGTTCTCCCTTATCGTGAAAGTACGCCCTTTTTACGCGTATTTACAGGTTTTCTCTTTGGCTTCACCTCCGCCTGGTTTGGTTTTCCCTATGTCGAAGAAAGTATGCGTGAAACTCGTCAACTCTACATCAAAAAGATTGCCATCGTTCAGGCACAAAAATAAATATGTCATTTTCCCAAAATAACGGAGTGCGTTATTTCCAATTTCAAAATTTCCCAGATTCGATAACCCACGCAGTTTTTACTCGTCATG
>CAZERH010000228.1:0-3982 GCA_964515535.1 uncultured Anaerolineaceae bacterium | reverse complement strand
AATACAAAAATTACAGAAACCCCTATATTAAGCCAGTTTTCTCCTGTTAGCCCCCAAAAATCAACTTCATTTGCCCCTGTGGTATCTGCAACATCCGCAACAACTTCATCTAAAACGCTAGGTGTAGCGGTAGGTGCGGGCGTAGCTGTGCTAACCGCTATCGTAGTAGGGAGCGTATCAATCGCTTTCGATGCGGTTTCTGCCGCTTGAAGCGCGCTACACGATGAAAGTAACAGGAATGAAAGGAGCGAAAAAAGAACGAAAATATGTTTATGTTTTTTTTGCGTTTTCATAGTAATTGCTCTCCGAAAAAAAATATATAACTGCTCAGTGCGATAAAAATAGAATGCGGATTTGCGCTGATTTTCGCGGATAAAACGAAAAAAAGTTTTTAAATTAGCGTGAATCTGCTTAATTCTCGAGAATTCGCGTTCTATTCTCTCAAAGCTGAGTAGTTACAAAATTATTTACTAACCGGAACGCCTTATCCGAAACACAGGTTTATATCATTTCAAAGCATTTTGAAGAGCCACCAATAATGCTCCTTCTTGCTCAGGTAGCACGGTTCTTGGGTCTAGTAAAATGCGGTTGTTTTCGGTGCGGGCGATGACAGGGGGATTTTCTTTACGCAATTTGGCTAAAAATCTATCGGGCTTTTTTATATCAAGTGCCAACAACCAAGTAGGCAGGGTTTCTTCGGGAAGACTGCCTCCGCCTATCGCGGATTCTCCCGGGATGATTTCTCCGAGAGCCAATTCTTCTTGCCAATTTTCGGCACGATTCTTGATTTGGGCTGGTGTGCTGGACATCATCTGCCAGATGGGGATTTCGCGTTCGGCTTCGTTTTTGAGATAGTGCATCAGCGTTGCCGAGATTCCCGCTAACGCGACTTTATCGGCGCGGACTGCCCGCGCGAGGGGGTGTTTCTTGATTTTTTTCATCAAATCGGCGCGCCCGACAATAATTCCCGCTTGCGGTCCCCCCAATAATTTATCGCCGGAAAATGAGACAATATCAGCCCCCGCTTCTAACGATTCTTGTACCGTGCGTTCGTGGATTAATCCGTAGTTTTCGGTATTCAATAAAGTCCCTGAGCCAAGATCATCTATAACCGGAATTTTTGCGGCGTGTGAAACTTTAACGATTTCAGCTAATGTCGGTTCTTCGGTAAATCCGATTATTTTGAAATTAGAGCGGTGCGCAAGCATCACCAATTTAATAGGCTCTTCTGCGAGGGCTTTTTCATAATCCGCAAGATGAACTTTATTCGTTGTGCCGATCTCGACCAATTTTGCGCCCGAACTTTTCATCACGTCCGGGATGCGGAATCCGCCTCCGATTTCGATGAGCTGGGAACGCGCAATCATCACTCTGCGCCGGTTGGCGAGCGCGGCGAGGATGAGCATCACTGCGGAGGCATTATTATTGACGATTACGGCAGATTCGGCACCGGTGATTTTTTGCAAAAGTGCTTCGGCGTGAATTAATCGGGAGCCGCGTTTTCCGCTTTTCATGTCAAATTCGAGGGTGGTGTAACCCTGTCCTATGCCGGACATCGCTTTTCGGGTGGCTTTGCTGAGGGGAGCGCGTCCTAAGTTGGTGTGCAAGATAACGCCGGTGGCGTTGATAACGGGATAAAGTGTGGGACGTGTCCACGCGTCTAAGCGGAATCCAGCTAAATTTAAGAGCGTTTCGGCTGGTGGAATCGGCTTGGTGTTGTCGGCAGAATACGCGTCTCGGATTTCATTCAAAACCGCTCGGAGGGCAGAAAGCACCAGCGGTCGTCCATATTCGGCAATCAATTCTGCGGAGGTATGGCTGGCGAGTAATTTGTCTACCGATGGGAGGTTGCGTAAATTAGTCATTTTCAATCTCCGGGGGTGTCCATTGAGATTTTTCTCGAACGCGGATGAGGCTTTCTATGGTGATTAATCCGAGTGCCAGCCCAATGATGATGGATAGGTTGACGACTTTGCCAAGTTGAAGCCAAGCGAGGGTTGCTCCATATATACCGACCCATAAAGCTTGGCGGGTGATGACGCTGGGAGAGGGGAGTTTGAGGGCAAAGCGACGATGAAAAAAGTAGGTGATAGGGAGTGCAGTGCCGCTCAGGGCGATGGTAGCGAAGAAGAAAAAGCCCCAGCGAGGTAAAAGGGTGGGGAGGGTAAAGTTAATGAGCAGGTATAGCCCAACCCAGCCGGTAATGGCAAGGATGAGGGTGGGGAGGAGGTAGGGGCGAAAGGTTGGTTTCATTTTTTGTCTGGTAATCGGGTAGTCGGATAGTCAGGTAGTCAGATGGTCGGATTATACCGCAGGGTTTTTGAGGGCAGGGTATAATTTGGTGGAAATCGTTTTTTGCCATAAAAGGCATTATGATATACTCAATTTATGGAAATAGCCCATATTATTTGCCCCTTAAACATAGAAGAAAAACTTGAGGTAAAGCATAATCTTCACGTTCGGGAAGCACGTCAGGTATTATTGCATCATTCCCGTATCCGTTTTGTAGAGAAGGGACATATCAAGGGCGAGAATGTTTATTCGGCTTTGGGACAAAGTTATGGCGGTAGATATTTGATTGTGTTTTTTGTATACAAACCGAGTAATCAAACTGTCATTATTATCAGTGCTCGTGATATGAGCAATAAAGAAAGAAAATCTTATGGACGAAAAAAGAAATAAACTCAGTAGCCTTTCAGAGGCAAATTCGTATGAAGCAATGGGCGAATTTTGGGACAACCATGATTTGACGGATTTCGATGACCCCGAAAAACCCGATGTGGCGTTTAATATCACCTATGTTGTGCCAATAGAACAAAAACTCTTTTCTTCTATTGAAAAAGAAGCAAAGAAGAGCGGTGTGGATATTGAAACGTTAATCAATTTATGGTTACAGCAGAAACTACACGAAGAAACGCAAATGCCGTCTGTCGTTTAATCTTTGCGCTTTAATTTAAAAACCAAGAACTCTCCCAAGTTTGAAAACGAAGGAGAGTTTTTTATGAAATTTAGTGAATAGAAATTTTTACAGAAAATCGTTTTGAAAAGAAGGTTTTAAAATGAAAATTTGGCTTTCTCCTGAAATTTTAGATTGGGATGTTGGGAAATTATATAATGCCCCTGATCGTCTTTATGATCTCATGAAACCCTATAAGATTTTAGAATATACGAAAAAGAGATTCAATGAAGTAGATAAGTATGGAGAAGAAAATGAAGAGAATCTCGTTTTAAACGATATTGTCATTGACCTTAAACAAGCAATAGAGCATCGTGAAAAAGAGTTACATAAAAAATTTAAGTTTTCTCAACTTTCATTCGCTAAACCTAAAAAATATGAAATACTAGAGCAATTTCATATTGTGCAACCATTTTTTGCGAATAATTTGAGACTTCTCAGAAATGAAGTTATTCACGAACAAAGGGCACCTCTGGGAGAAGAAAAAAGGGATATAGAAGAATTGTGGGAATTCGTTTGGTATTTTTTGCGTTCAACGGATGCTTTTTTGGCACGCTATATATACGGAATGTTTTTATACCCCTTTGGAATGGAGGGAGTTGAGTTATTTCATGATGATTGGGCGCAACCTGACGGGAGTATTATGTTTGAAAATCTACTCGGGCAGGATGGTATACCGCAAACATTAAACATGCAAGGGGAGAAATTACCACCAAATCTGTTTTCTGTGGATGAGAAAGAAGGCTGGATAGAATTAAAAGTGAACGAGAGAATGTGGATGAATAAGATTCCATGCACCACCCCTGCTTGCGTAAAGTGGTTTAAGTATATGGAAACGACTCTGAAAGATAACGGACTTTTTCTTGTTCCTCATCTGGATAAAAAGTTTCAAACTAATGAAGTAGATTTTGTTGATTTTGAAGAACAGCGGTTTTCTATAAGAGAAATACTTGGATACAAATCATCCTTTGATAGAAAATATTCCATGGAGGATTTTATATTGGAGTATGGAGAAATAGAAATGGA
>CAZERH010000227.1:3122-3993 GCA_964515535.1 uncultured Anaerolineaceae bacterium | reverse complement strand
GCGATAGTCATACCGCTACACATGGCGCGTTCGGCGCGCTCGCCTTTGGGATTGGCACTTCCGAAGTGGAGCATGTTTTTGCTTCCCAATCGCTCTTGCAAAACCGCCCCAAGACCGCCTTGGTCAAATTTGAAGGCAAATTGCAAAAAGGTGTCACCGCCAAAGATATGATTCTCGCCCTGATTGCCCAAATCGGCATCGGCGGGGGGACAGGATATGTCTTTGAATACGCGGGAGAAGCTATTCGCGCCTTAAATATGGAAGAGCGAATGACGCTTTGCAATATGTCCATCGAAGCGGGCGCGCGAGCGGGGATGGTTGCGCCCGATGAGACCACTTTTGAATATCTCAAAGGTCGCTCTCACGCACCCAAAGATTGGGATGCGGCAGTTGCCGAATGGCGAAAATTGCCCTCGGACACGGGCGCGGTTTACGATCGCACCATCACGGTGGACGTATCCCAGCTTGAGCCAATGGTCACTTTTGGCACCAACCCGGGGATGGGCATCCAAGTTGGGGAACACATCCCAAGTCCAAACCAAGAGCGAGACCCCGCGAAGCAGTCCGCCCTCCAAAAAGCGTTAAATTATATGGATTTGGAGCCAGCCAGCGCGCTGAAAGGGCATCCCGTAGATGTGGTTTTCATCGGCTCTTGCACCAACTCCCGCCTGAGTGATTTGCGCGCCGCGGCTGAAATCCTAAAAGGGCGCAAAGTTGCAAAAGGTCTGCGCCTGCTGGTCGTGCCGGGGTCGGAAAATATCCGAAAATCTGCCGAAGCGGAAGGCATCGACAAAATCGTCCGCGAGGCGGGCGGCGAATGGCGTTTTGCCGGTTGTAGCATGTGTATTGCGATGAATGGCGACAATTTGGA
>CAZERH010000227.1:1994-3112 GCA_964515535.1 uncultured Anaerolineaceae bacterium | reverse complement strand
GCAATACGCGGTAAGTACCAGCAATCGCAATTTTGAAGGTAGGCAGGGCAAAGGCGGGCGCACATTTTTAGCCAGCCCCCTCACCGCCGCCGCGAGTGCCGTCACCGGAAAAATCACCGATCCAAGAGATTTGATGTAAATCATAGGTGAGATTATGAATGAAGAAAATATCCCTTTTCAGACGATAGATTGGGGAAAAATTCCTAAAACGGAACACAAGGGAAAAACAGGTGTTGCCTACTGGCAAACTATAGAATTTCAAGGATTACGCATTAGGATCGTTGAATACTCAAAGGGTTATTTTGCTGATCATTGGTGTAAAAAAGGGCATATCGTGCATTGTTTGGAAGGCGAAGTTACCAATGAACGAAGGAATGGCGAAAAATCTGTTTTGACCAAAGGGATGTCTTATGTTGTTTCTGATGACTTAAGCGAACACCGCTCAGTTACAAAAAATGGTGTGAAATTGATGATCATTGATGGAGATTTTTTGAAACTCAGATAACTCAAAAGGCAAACATAAAGAACACAAGGAATAGTTTTATGAAAGCATTTACAAAACTTAGCTCAAAAATCATCCCCCTCCCGCATACGGACGTGGATACCGACCAAATCATCCCCGCTCGCTATCTGAAAGTGATTGATAAAAATGGACTCGCCGAGGGGCTTTTTGATGGCTGGCGCAAATTACCCGATGGAAGCCCGAATCCCGATTTTCCGCTTAATCAGACTGCCTATCAGGATGCAGAAGTTTTGTTGGCAGGTGATAACTTTGGATGCGGCTCCTCGCGGGAACATGCCCCTTGGGCATTAATGGGATGGGGCATCCGCGCCGTCATCAGCACCTCCTTTGCGGATATATTTCGGAATAACGCCCTTAAAAACGGCTTGCTCCCGATTGTCGTCAGCGAGCCGACCCAAAGTGCGCTTTTTTCCCTCTGCGAAAAAACGCCGGATGCTGAAATCGAAATAGATTTGCTTACCCAAACCGTGATTCTGCCTGATGGCGAAAAAATTCCTTTTGAAATTGATACCTTTAGCAAAACCTGTCTCCTCGAAGGGATAGACCAACTCGGCTATTTGATGAAGCATGAGGCGGAGATAAGCGCGTTTGAGAA
>CAZERH010000227.1:0-1894 GCA_964515535.1 uncultured Anaerolineaceae bacterium | reverse complement strand
TAGACCAACTCGGCTATTTGATGAAGCATGAGGCGGAGATAAGCGCGTTTGAGAAGGAAAGAGGCAAGTAGCAGGTTTGCAGGAAACTGTGTTGCGTGTAGCGTGTTGCGTGTTAGTCTTTTACGCACCACGTAACACGCTACACGCATTTTAGGAAACCTTTCAGGTCTTAAATATGAGCACCCCACTTCAAAACAAATCATCCATTGAAGAAATCAGAACGCGTTTTGATAACGATGTTGAGCGATTCTCCAATCTATCAACGGGACAGGTCGCGGCGATTGACGCGCCTTTGATGATGGAATTGATTACGCAAGCGGCGGTCGCCTTTACGCCGAATATCCGCAAAGTTTTGGATATAGGATGTGGCGCAGGAAATAACACCATAAAACTTGCCCAATCTGTCGCGCCCTTTGATGCGGATCTCGTCGACCTCAGCCTCCCCATGCTCGAAAAAGCCCGTGAACGGGTTTCAGAAGTGAATGGCGGAGAAGTTCGTATCTTCCAAGCCGATTTTCGCGAAGTGGATTTGCCCGAAGGCGAATACGATGTAATTCTTGCCGCGGCGGTTTTGCATCATCTACGCTATGACGCGGATTGGGAAAGCGCATTTGAGAAAATCTACCGTCTCACCGCACCCGGTGGCAGTGTTTGGATTACGGATTTGGTCTCGCATGAGACCGAATCGGTTCAGGATTTGATGTGGAAACGCTACGGCGAATACCTCTCCGCACTTGGTGGAGAAGATTATCGCAAGAAAGTTTTTGCGTATATAGAAAAAGAAGATTCTCCGCGACCGGTTACTTATCAATTGGAACTTTTACGCAAAGTTGGCTTTAAGCATGTTGAACTTTTGCATAAAAATTCATGCTTCGCCGCGTTTGGCGGGTGTAAAGTTGCACATCGGGTCTAGGCAAGAGCGAGATTTCAATCTCGCCTTATATAGAAAATCCGTTTAAACGGATTTGGTGTTTAAGCCGAAAATTCATTTTCAGGCTTAGGTGATATTTGCCACACACCGCAAAAGGAAATTTTATGAAAATACAACTCTACGACACCACCCTCCGAGATGGTACACAATCTGAGGGGATTTCTCTCTCGGTCAACGATAAACTGAAAATCACCAAACGCCTCGATGAATTTGGTGTGCAATATATTGAGGGCGGATGGCCCGGCTCGAATCCCAAAGATGTGGAATACTTCGAGCGCGTCCGTGAATTGGATTTGAAAAACGCCAAAATCGCCGCGTTCGGTTCTACACGCCGCAAAAATAGCGATGTGAAGGACGACCCCAATATCAAAGCCCTCGTGGACGCGCAAACACCGGTCGTCACGGTGGTTGGTAAGAGCTGGGATTTGCACGTCAGCGATGTTTTAGAGACCACGCCCGAAGAGAATCTTAAGATGATTGAGGAGAGCATCGCTTATCTTAAGGGCTTGGGGAAAGAAGTGGTCTACGACGCGGAACACTTCTTTGACGGCTACCAAGCCAACCCCAAGTACGCCCTCAAGACTCTCCAGTCGGCAGAACGCGGCGGGGCGGATGTCCTCGTCCTCTGCGAAACGAACGGCGGTGCGCTTCCTTGGGATGTCGAAGAAATCGTTCACACTATTGCTGAAGAAACACATACCAATCTCGGAGTCCACATGCACGATGACGGCGGGAACGGGGTCGCGAATACCCTTGCTGGTGTCCACGCGGGGGCGATTCATGTGCAGGGGACAATCAACGGCTACGGCGAACGAGTAGGGAATGCCAATTTATGCACGCTGATTCCAAATCTGCAATTGAAAATGGGATTTGAGTGTGTGAGTGCCGAAAAATTGGCAAAACTCTCTGACCTTTCGCATTATGTGGCGGAAATTGCGAACCAACCCCAAAACGCGTACGCGC
>CAZERH010000226.1:0-3994 GCA_964515535.1 uncultured Anaerolineaceae bacterium | reverse complement strand
ACACCGTAAACGAAGCCCTTGAAAGGGTTAAAACCCTCGTCCCCGCCATCAACAATTTCTTCGACAATGTGCTGGTGATGGACGAAGATGAAGCGATTAAAAATAACCGCTTGGCGTTGGTTGGGAAAATTGCCAGCCTAACGGAGGACATCGCCGATCTGAGCCATTTGGAAGGCTTTTAGAGAGAAAAAATAGGGGTCGGCTGAGCCCCGTCAGTAGTTTAATGATATACTTTTGAAAACTCACTCATATCTTTATAAAAGAGGCTAGGCATGAAAATAACCGTCCTTCAAGAAAATTTGGCACACGGTTTGGGGATTGTTTCCCGCGCTGTTTCGCCACGTAGCACACTTCCCGTTTTGGCAAATATATTAATCGCCACAGATGAGGGGCGTTTGCGTCTCTCTGCAACTAATCTCGAACTGGGAATCACGGCTTGGATTCCTGCAAAAGTTGAAGAGGAGGGCACAACTACCGTTCCCTCACGCACTTTTTCTGATTTGGTCAATACTTTGCCGGGCGATCAGGTGCAATTGAATCTTGATGACGAGACACAAACGCTAAATATCCGGAGTGGCGCATCTTTAAATGATGTGAAGTGCATTAATGCAGAAGATTTTCCGCCTCTTAGCACGCCCGATATGGCGAACGCGATTCAGCTAAATGTGATTGATTTTAAAGATATGATTCAGAAAGTGGCGTTTGCCGCTTCGTCTGATGAGGCTCGTCCCGTCTTAATGGGCGTTTTATTAACCGTAACCGGCGACAAAATTATTATGGCTTCGGCAGATGGTTTCCGCTTATCGGTGAGCAAGGCAACTCTTTCTACTCCGGTGGAAAAGCCAATTACGGCGATTATCCCCGCCCGCGCATTAAGCGAATTAGCACGAATCGCCGGAGATGGTACAGACCTGATTTCGATGACCGTTCCCGAAGGACGCGGGCAGGTCGTTTTTCGCGTAAAAGATGCCGAGTTGGTCTCGCAATTGATTGAAGGCACCTTCCCCGATTATGAGCAAATTATCCCGCGCACGCATAAATCGCGCACCATCGTTTCGACCGCGGCGTTGTTGAAGGCATGCAAGCAAGCCGAAATTTTCGCGAGAGACGGGACA
This sequence comes from uncultured Anaerolineaceae bacterium, assembly GCA_964515535.1. GTDB lineage: Bacteria > Chloroflexota > Anaerolineae > Anaerolineales > Villigracilaceae > Desulfolinea. The sequence continues at coordinate 2,879 of CAZERH010000226.1, read as the reverse complement.
AACGTGGCTCGTTTGGAGATTAAAGCAACTGAAGACGATATGTCTCCAAGTGAAATTGAGATTTCCGCTCAATCCGAAGAAACGGGTTCAAACGAAACGATTGTTGAGGCTACCGTAGACGGGATTGGTTTATTGATTGCGTTTAATGTCAAATTTTTACGCGAGGTTTTGGAAATTATCAAGACTCCGAATGTGGCAATTGAAACTTCGGCACCGAATGCGCCCGGTGTTATTCGCCCGATTGGTGACGATGATTTTACTCACGTTATTATGCCGATGCACTTGGGCTAGGCAAGTGGCAAGTTAGCAAGTGGCAAGTTTGAGTGTCAGGGCAATTATTTTCCCTGACACTTTTTATATCCAAATGGTGATTTTATGACTTTAGCTCCCCCTTCATCAGACCGCATCCTAAATATCTATTTGACGCTTAATCGCTACCCCGTGCTAAGTAACCGTATTCGCGCCCGGATGAGAAAGAAAGTTTTCAAACAGGGTATTATCTCGCGAAAAAACTTTAATACCAAAGCCCGCGAGAAAGCCATTCTCTCTCAAACACGCGAAGGTTTGTTAGACCCTTTTGCAGAAGAAACCTCAGAAACTTGGGATTTAAGGTTAGCGCGCGTGCGCGATTCTCTAACCGATTTCTATTTTTCATATAGTTTTCCGCAAGAGGTTCTTCAAGAGGTGATTGATGAAATTCTAGCGGAGCGAGGCATCACAACGCCGGAACTTAGTGAATTTAACCCCGATTTTTCTCCTCAAGATGTAGCAATAGATAAAGCCTCGACAATAGAAAATTTACCTGTAGAAAAGCGTGAGCCTCTTGAACCTCGCCTTCAAGATACGAAGGTTGTTTTAATTCGAAAATTGATTAGTGACCAATTGGCTTATATCAATATCGCAAAAAAATGGTTCAAAATATCCGATCTTAAAAAAATCCGCAACAGAAAAATAGGACGGGGGAAAATCGGCGGAAAAGCCGCCGGAATGCTCCTTGCCGCTCGTATTCTTGCCGAAATTGCGCCCGAAGAAATCAAAGTGCATATTCGCACGCCCGATTCTTATTATCTCGGCTCAAGCGTAATGTACGACTTGATGGAAAATAGCGGGCTAATGAAATGGGCAGACCAAAAATATAAAAGCGAAGAGCAAATTAGAGCCGAACACGCTATTTTAGAAAAAGAGTTTAGTGAAGCCACCTTTCCGGATGAAATCGCGGAACAGCTAGAAGACCTCATCGAAAAAGCGGGAAATCAACCGTTAATCGTTCGCTCCTCCAGTTTGCTGGAAGATAATTTTGGACATTCTTTTGCTGGTAAATACGAAAGCTATTTTTGTCCAAACCAAGGAACTGCCGAAGAAAATTTCGCTTATCTCACCAGTGCAATCGCTCGAGTATATGCCAGCGCGCTCAGAGCCGAGCCAATTATCTATAGACGACAAATCGGGCTGATTGATTATGATGAGCGCATTGCTATATTAATCCAATTTGTGGAGGGCGAAAAAGTGGGCGATTATTTCCTCCCTCATGGTGCAGGCGTAGCTTTTAGCCGTAATCTCTACCGTTGGTCCTCGGATATACGCCGTGAAGATGGTTTTTTGCGTCTTGTTTGGGGGCTGGGAACACGCGCGGTCAATCAGACCGGCAACGATTACCCCCGCCTTGTGGCATTAAGTCGCCCGCTCTTGCGTCCGGCGGATAATATCAAATCCATTCAACGTTACTCACAACAATATGTGGATGTAATTGATCTCAAAGCCAATAAATTCGACACTCTGCCCATTCACCAAGTGATTAATTCTCGCTACCAACCACTTCGCTATATTGTTCAAAATGTCGAAGGTGGCTATCTCTCTGCCTTGCGCACCAATATCGTTGACAAAAATAAATTAGTCATCACATTCGATGAACTTTTGCGCCGCACGGTCTTTGCAGAGCAAATGAAAATTGCTCTCCAACTCCTCGAAAAACATTATAAATCGCCGGTGGATACAGAGTTTTCCATAAAAATCCTTAATCCACGCGTTCTACAACCGGAAGTGGAAATCACCATTCTCCAATGCCGCCCTCAAAGCCATATCAAAGAAAACAAAAATGCTCACTTACCCGCCAAAATAGGCAAGAGAAAAATCGTTTTCTCCACGAAACGAATGGTGCCGCACGGCAGTGTTGCTGAGATACGCTACGTTCTCTTTGTTCCACCGGAAGGATATTTCAGCATAGAATCGCAAGTTGTGCGAAACAAATTGGAAAGAGCGATAGGTCGCCTTAACGCGGTGTTGGATGAGGAAGTCTACATCGCCGTGGGACCTGGACGCTGGGGAACATCCTCCCCGGATTTGGGCGTGCATATCGGCTACGGAGACATCTATAATACCCGAGCATTGATAGAGCTATCAGGCGAGGCTGTAGGCACTGCCCCCGAACCTTCTTTCGGCACGCATTTTTTCCAAGACTTGATGGAAGCTCAAATTTACCCCCTAGCCATTGATCTCGACGATGAAGATGCCATCTTCAACCGAAAGTTTTTCTACAAAACCCCCAATCGCCTCGCAGAGCGCATCAGCGCAGATGAAAAACTGCTCAACTGTCTAAAACTAATTTCCGTTGACGATTTTCTCCCAAATCATCACCTCACGCTTGTCATGGATGATGAGAAAGGGCGCGCGGTCGCGTATTTGGAGAAAGACAAAGACGAGAATCTCGCGTAAAAAACAAGTAGGTGTTTGGGTATATTAGACTCTGTCTAAAAGCCCCTGTTTCTTTCAAGAGAACGTTTTTTCTACTTCAAGTGGTCGGCACATCATCCCGCTCTAGCCACCATCCTCGGCGGCGTGTTTATGAGAAGCCTGCGCCGAGGACGGCGCAGGGAGCTATG
>CAZERH010000225.1:0-4000 GCA_964515535.1 uncultured Anaerolineaceae bacterium | reverse complement strand
AGAATTTTGGCTTTGCGCGCATAATCGTTGATAACGCGCGTCAACGCGGCGCGTAACCCTGTAAGATGTGTGCCGCCGTCAATCGTGTTAATGGTATTGGCAAAGGCATAAACAGATTCGGTGAACGCATCGGTATATTGAATTGCCGCTTCAACGCTGATATTTTCTATGGTTTTTTCCATAGAGACGACTTTGTGCAAGGGTTTGCGGTTTCTGTTCATATAGCGCACGAAGGATGAAATTCCACCCTCAAAGTAGAAGTTCATTTCGTTATCGTTGCGCTCATCTATAAATCTGATTTTGACACCGCGTGTGACAAATGCCATCTCGCGGAAGCGGTGAACGAGTGTGGAAAATTTATAGCTTAAATCGCCGACAAAAATGGATGTGTCGTACCTGAAAGTTACGCTTGTTCCCGTTTCGTTGGCTTTTGCTTTGCCCTTAACCCTGATACTTCCCTGAGGAATGCCACGCTCATAGCGTTGTAAGTAAACTTTGCTGTTTCGCCTGACTTCAACTTCGCACCATTCGGAAAGGGCATTTACCGCGCTAACGCCGACTCCGTGTAAACCGCCGGAGACTTTATAGCCGCTTCCGCCAAATTTGCCGCCTGCGTGGAGCTTGGTCATCACCACTTCTAATGCCGATATACCTGTTTGTTCGTGTATGTCAACGGGGATTCCTCGCCCATTATCTTTGACCGTGATGCTTTCATCTACGTGAATGGTGATGCTGATTTCATCACAGGAGCCAGCCAACGCTTCGTCAATAGAGTTGTCTACGACCTCATAAACGAGATGGTGTAACGCTTTGATGTCCGTCCCGCCGACATACATCCCCGGTCGTCGCCGAACAGCTTCTAAACCTTCTAAAACTTGAATATCATTTGCTTTATACGATGTGTTTTCTTTAGCCACAAAAACCTCCGCGGGCTTATTGAGTCTGTGCTGAAGTTGCTTTTGTATCAAGTTTCTCTAAAAGCGTTTCGAGCCAGATGTTCATATCATGATAATAAATAAAACTAGCCGCCAGTAACGATGTGGTGATAAAGGCATGTCCTAAAATACCGACAAGCATCATCCACGAGGAACTGGATGGCGTTAGCCAAAGAATGTTGAATCCTTGACTGAGAATAAGAATACTGATGACGAAAAAGCTACTGGTAGGTAGCGTGAAGCGCGAAAGGTGAAAACTGCTTAATATGGAACGGAAGAGATTTTCTTTTTTTGTGAAAATTCCATGCGGTGAAAAAAAAACGGGAACAATCAGCCACATGGTAAAAAATGCCAAAAAAAGAAAGGCTATTTGTGCCAAACTTGTATTGATTTGCATGAATACCAAGAAAAATATCGAGAGCGGCACACCAAAAGTGATTAAGGCGATAATCCAAAACATCGCCAACAAACTTGATTGTAAAACCGTTCTGCCGAACCACAGAAGATTTTGTCCGTCATCTTTTAAGGATGCTTTTGCAACCCATGCAAAATAGAGACTCCCTAAGATCCAGCCAATGAGCGTTAATCCACCCGCCCATAAGAAAAAACCAAAATCGTTTTTGATTTGATAGGAGGTTGTTTCTCCTAGAGGGTTTGACGGAGAGAGTACCCGGTGCATTAAGCTACTTACCCCTATGGGGAAAGTGCGTAGAAGACCAAAGAGGTTGATTTCTTGCGCGATCAGTTCTTTGATTGATTCTTGATAGAATTCTATATCCTTTGCATTGATAATTCCCTCTTGTACAAAGACTTCAAGTTGTGCCAGTACCGCGCGAAGCAAATCGCTTGCGTGCAGGCGAGGTCCAAGCCACAAAAAAAGGTCTAGCAGAAGAGGAAAGAGAATAATGCCTATCTGATTGGCTGTTGTATCGAAGCCTGATTTTATGGAAGAGATTATGCCGGGGGGAGGGGAGATTTCATCATCTTTTATAAAATTCATAACCCCCCAATTTTACCATATTGGTTTGCTCTTGGCATCTTTCTGGGAGACAGGTACAATGGAGATATGTAATTAGCTTTAGCAAAAAACAGATAACAAATACGCGCACCTCTTCAATGTTGAGGGTAGAAAATATGCGCTATGGATATGAGAAAAAAATCGGGCAAATTCCATCAAAGCAGAAGATAATTTTTATGAAAACAAACCATTATTCTCCGGACGCTAATCGTATTAGTGTTTTGGTGGCAACTGTTTTATTAGCTTTTGTATTAGCGCGTTTGTTGTCTACCTCCGTTTATATACTTGTTTTTGAGATTTTTGGGAGAATTGTTCGCCTTGAGTTTGATTTGCGTGTAGTAATCGCTTTTTTGGCGTCGGGCTTGACTGCGACAGGGATGGATTGGTTGTTGCGTAGCCACCCTTTGATGAAGGAGAAGCGCACAGTTGAGCATTGGCTTGTGCCGATGTTGACCGCATTAGTTTTGAGTGTGCCACTTTATTCGCTCCCCTTTGGCGCGTTGTGGTGGATTGGTTTTGGGATGAGCGGCGTTTTTTTGGTTCTTGTTTTTTGGGCGGAATATGTGGTTGTTAGCCCGGGGGATACCAGTTATCCTACCGCCATGGTTGTTCTTACCGTGACTTCTTTTGCGCTTTATTTAATTTTGGTTCTTGCTTTGCGTTATGCGAATCTTCGGTTGTTTCTGTTAGCTCCGGTGTTTTTTGTCGCGAGTTTTTTTGTTAGCTTGCGTACTTTGCATTTGTATCTTGGACGACAATGGGATGGCGCGTGGTCAGTTGGTATAGCCTTAGTCGCTGTTCAGATGGCGGCGGGGTTGCACTATTTGCCAATCTCTCCTGTCCGCTACGGAATTTTATTATTGGCACCTCTTTATGCGTTGGTTAGTTTTTCGGCTAGTTTATTGGAGGGGATGCCCATTCGGCGAGCGGCGATTGAGCCTGCGGTGATGTTGATCTTAATTTGGGGCGCAGGTATTTTGCTAGGGTAGAAAAAAAGTTGATGGCGTGAGCAAGCTGAAAACGCGTATGTGCCGTTTTTTCCTTATGCAGAGAGTAACGGCTTAAAGAAGTTGGTGTTTTCATCGTTATCAGACTAATTTTGGAGGTAAACATGCAGATTTTTCAAATCGTTCTCGTGATATTGCTCGGATATTTGATTGGCTCTATCCCGATTGGCTTGCTAATTGTTAAGATGCGGACGGGGAAGGATGTGCGGCGCGTTGAAAGCGGGCGTACGGGCGGGACAAATGTGATGAGGGCGGCTGGTTTTTGGTCAGGTCTGACTACCGGGATTTTAGATATTTTAAAGGCGGCGTGTACGGTTTGGTTAGCGCGTGCATTTGGAGTTGGTGTGTGGGCGGAGGTGCTTGCTCCGATTGCGGCGATTATAGGACATAATTATTCGATATTTTTGATAACCAACGAAGATGGGAAGATTCATTTTGGAGGCGGTGCAGGTGGTGCGGCGAGTGTTGGGGGCGCAATGGGATTGTGGGCACCTTCTGTTTTGATTATTTTCCCGATTGGATTTGTTATTTTCTTCGCCGTTGGATACGCTTCGGTAACAACGATGAGTGTTGCGTTGATTGCAACTGTAATTTTTGCTGTGCGAGCTTGGATGGGGCTATCCCCGTGGCAATATATTTTGTATGGGATTCTTGCAGAGTTTTTGCTGGTTTGGGCGTTGCGTCCAAATATCAAACGTTTATTGGCGGGAGAGGAGCGTTTGCACGGTTGGCGCACCAAAAAGAAAGGTTGGGGCGTTGGGGCAGTCGAAGATGATGAAAAAACGGAGTGATTTAAAAAGGGACATTTCATCTATAGCAGATGCGTTGCCTCTCAAATAGGTTGGTGAAAATTACCTGTTTTCGCAAAAAGCATTTCCTTCATTTGTGTTCTGTTTTTTATCTCAGCGACTCAGTTTTCACCCCGCAAAACGAAAAGCCCTCGAACTGATTGACTGACAAAATTAATTTCAGGGCGTTTTTTACCACAGTCCTACAAATACATGTGGGGTGCTACGCGAAGTTCACAGAGACCACAGAGT
>CAZERH010000224.1:0-4011 GCA_964515535.1 uncultured Anaerolineaceae bacterium | reverse complement strand
GGACGCTGAATCCAAATCCCATTCACCGCGTGAAAATGCAATTTCTTTCCCATTCGGCGACCAACTGGGATTATTATCATCGTAATTATCTTCGGTGGGGAGTGGGGTGAGCGTTTTGTTTTCCACACTGTAAAGAGAAATTTTACTGAGGTATATTTTGCCTACAAATTTCAAATCGGCGGTGAGAAATTTCGCCGAAACAGGTGACCACGCGACCGCAGAACCAATCTCGGTGGGGATGCTCTGCCTTTCACCGCCATCAAGATGGTAGATTTGAATTTCCTGCGGGCTGGCGGAGGTGTAGCTGAGCCAACTTCCGTCAAAAGACCAGCGCGGATTATAAACAGGGAGTTGGGAATCTTGGAAGAGTGGCTGAGTTTCTTGCGTTTCCAAATCGAGCCACCATAAAGAAGGAATTCCAAGATAGGCTTGCTCATCGCCAAAACTGAGCCTGCTGTAGAGAATTTGATCGCGATTTGGTGACCAAAGCACATCTGAGCAAGATTCTTCGGGGCAATGTAAAATGCGTTTTGGCGCGGGGAGGTCGGCTTGCCAATACCAAAGCTCTGAACCCGTCCCGCCGTCGGGCGTGGAGTAGATGAGCTTATTGCCTGCGGGAGAGACGCTGTAATTCCAGACACCTGTATTGCCATTTGTGATTTGTTGAATTTCTCCGCCTAACGCGGGGATAAGGTAAAGTTGTTTGTGATACTCAGCATCTATGGCGAGATAGGTGATATAGGCATTTTCAAGATTTTCCTTTTTCTCAAAAAGTGCAAAGTTGGTGGGGAATTTTTTGACCGCGCTAATGCTTAATACCAGACCCAAAACTACAACGACCAGCGCACTAATCACCGGCACAATAAAAGAAACTTTGCTAAACCACTGTAAACGCGCAAAAATCTCTTTGCTCTTTACCATGACAATGCCAATTAATATTAAGACAAGGGCTAAGCCTAAACTGAAAGAGATAATGAGTCCCAATCCAAAAGCGATTTTATTGATTGTGACCGCAATCAGCAAAATGGCTATGGCATCGGGGCAGGGGACAAGCCCGCCACTGATACCAAGCGCGATCAGCGATTTCCAGCTTATGCCTTCAAGTGGATTTTCTCTTATTTCCTGCACGCCTTTGGGGAGCGGTATAGAGCCAAATTGTGAAGGGTCGTGGTTGTGCTCTGGTCCCGGCTCGCGGATTTCTGCCTCGATTGTCAGGCGTGTGGTTTTCTCCAGTTTCTCGATATTTTTGGCAACGACAGGCTCTCTTTCACGTTTTCTTTCTGCTATAAATGTTTTCAAACGCGGCAAAAGCAGGAAAATGCCTAAAACAACAATTAATAACCCCGAAACCAATTCCAGGGTTGGGAAAAGTTGGTCGGGCATGATGTATTTGGAGAGGGAGAGTGTCGCTAAACCCAGCGCAAAAACCGAGCCTGTATGTGTGAGGGTGACTAAAATACCCAGCACAACTGCGTGATAAGCCTTGCCCTGCGAGCCGACCAAATACGCGGCGACAATTGTTTTGCCGTGTCCCGGGCTAAGGGCGTGGAGTGCGCCTAGAATTAGCGCAATCACGAAAGCGGTTAAAAATAAAATCGGCGAGATATTTGGTGTGCGTAAAAAACCCTCTAAAATGGCTAAAATGCCCTGCTGATTTTCGGCATTTGCTACCGCTGTTTCGGCTGTTTCGCCCAAGCCCAATGCCTCCACAACCGGCGGGATGGAGGGTTGCCCGCTTTCCCACTCACTCACCCCTTCATTTGCACCAAAGGTTACTTTTAGAATCCCGTTATCTTGTTCGGGGGCAGAAAGCCCAATCCCTTCGGTGGCGTTGAGGGTAAACCAGTTTAGCGAGTTTTCAGGTTTATATTTGTTAATCAAAAGCAGTTCGCCCGCGCTTGTGTTCAGGTCGGCACGGAGCTTGATGATGATGGGCGTTTCACCGGTACGTAGTTGGGGCAGTGAATCTGCCCATTGGACGGAGACCAAGTCGTAATTCAGGGGCGTGCCTTCCAATCTTAATGAAAAATCTGCGAGCAGGGGGACAATCCATTGCTCGGCTTCCGCATCCGAAATTTCCTCATCCCCATTTAAATCCGCCTCATGCCAGACCACATGCGTAATCATCGGTCCCGGCACAAATTCCCATAAAATCTCCACGCTATCACGTGAAAAATCAAGCCGAAAGGTGTGAAAATACATATCCGCCGGATGCGCCAAAGCGGATTGCGGGACAAGGAGAAGCAGGAGGGTGAAGAGAAAAACTAGTCGTTTTTGCATATTTTTTTGTGGAGGACGGCGTAGCGCGAGGCGATTCTGGCGGTGATGCCGCTCCGGCGCGTCTGAGGTATTCCCTGAGAGATGACGTGACGAAGTTCACGCGCGGAGTTGAACTGGGGAAGCGTTAAAGTTGCTCTGCCGAGTTCAAAAGCTGTGTGCGCGTCCGACCCGACTGTAGAGGGGGTTTTGTGTCTCTCGGCAAATTCTTGTGCCTTTTCGTTCATGCTCGGCAAAAGGCAACGCGCATTGAAAGTTTCGATGGCGTCAATTTGCGGGAGAATTTCGAGCAAATCGGCTTCGTTCCAATGCCCGCTACGCGTAAAATCAAAGGGATGGGCAACGCTAATGAACGCGTCTTGCTCTTTTAAGCGGAAAATGGTCTCTTGCGGCGTGAGCATGGCGGGAATCTCTTCGCTGAGATATACAGCGAGAATTTCGCCATTGGTGGTCATAATCTCTTCGCCCACGATGACCAAATCGGGGGCGAGTTTTTGCGCTTCTAGCGCGCCCTGGATGCTGTTATGGTCGGTGATGATGACGCGATCAATCCCCTTTTTGCGGCAGGTTTGTACCAGTTGCAAAGGGGTGAGGAGGGAGTCTTTTGAGTAGATGGTGTGACAGTGAAATTCGGTTTTGTAGGGCATGAGGAATTGATAATTTTGAATTAAGAACTGATGTTACGCAATAGTCCGCTTTTAGCGGGCTTCGTAAATGTAGCACGGACGTTTACGTCCGTGCGGGTCAATGCAGTCAATGCAGAATCGCACGGCGGTGAAACCGACCGTGCTAGTGATACAAAGTCCACTTGGACTAATTTTACAGCGAAAGTTGTCTGTTAGTCAAAAAAACACATCATGCGTAACACCAGTTAAGAATTGAGAATTAGGAATTCTCTTCTGCTTTTTTCTTTTTCTTATTATTCATCCAATACCAAAAGGCGGGCAGGATGAGGGTGGGGATGATCCATTTCCAATCCAACGAGGTAATGCGTTGAGCGAGTGTAATTTCTACGGTGATTTTTGTGTCATAGGTTTTTACTTCTCGCCATTCTTCTAAACCTTCATATTTTATGAGGCGGTAAACCGTCAGGATTAAATCTTGTTTCCCTTCTTTTTTGGCTTTGACGAGCCACGCCCAGCGGGTTGTTTCGTTTGCGCCGATAATTTGCTCGGCGTTATTATGGATTGCTTGAATATCGAAAGCATCTGCATCCGCGGCACGTAGTTCCACTTTCATGCGTGGTGTGATTTTTACGGTTGCGGTTTCAACATCACCCTCTGCGCTGATTTCTTCTTCTAATTCCTCTTGAGAGGCAGATGGATTGACGAGCAATTCAAATGTGACAACGTCATCGACTTGCATTTTATCCGGTTTGTTGTAGGCGATATTTCCCATTGAGTAATTATTTAATGCCTCACCGGTTTGGTTTAGCTCTTCGTCAGTGGAACCTTCCGCCTCCGCTGGCTGAGAGGGAGATGGCGGGGCTGTTGAAAGGGGCGTGGATGTTGACATTTCAGAAAAAGTTGGCATCGCGGAAACTGTAGGGGCTACCGAGGGTACTGAACTGCCTAAGCCGCAGGATAATGTGAATAGGATAGATAAGGTCAAAAGAGCAAGCTGAATATTTTTTTCTGTTTTCATTTTTTACTCCTTTTGATAATTGAAAATTGAGAATTAAGAATTCTCTTTTGCTCTTTCTAAGGTGCGAGAACTGCATTGCATCTTGCTTTT
>CAZERH010000223.1:0-4023 GCA_964515535.1 uncultured Anaerolineaceae bacterium | reverse complement strand
TTTCGGTTTGTAGCAACGACTTTGATTTTCATGTTGGGATTGTAACATGGGAGAGATATTCACTCAATTTTTCTTTTTTTCAACTCCGCACTATTGATTTTGCTATAACTGTGATTGCAAAGGAATGAAAATTTAATAATTTGCACAAATAATTCACCACAGAGTAGGGGCGACCGGCCGGTCGCCCCTACTGTCTCTTCTTAAGCTCTGTTTTCAATTCCGTTTGCAGAGGGAGAGGAAGCGAGGGAGAAATCCGTCTTAACAGTACTTTAGTTTGGGGATTTTCACTTTTTTTAATGATGTTTTTTAAGAAATAGCTGGTTTCTGTGGGCGCATCCTGATAGAGTGCGATGATGATATTTTGAATATCTTTTTGGAGGCGCGTATGTGCGGCAATGACAACCGGTTCGATAATGGTAAAAATAGGAGGCAGGTTTTCGAAGGTCGGGTTTTCGATAAGAGGGAGTAGAGCTTGTAAACCATTGCTCCAAAATTGCTCGCGGTGTGGGTAGAGCCATTCGGTGACAAGGGCTAAAAAATGCTCAGGTGTTTCTTTGCGTAGACGTGTTAGGCTGTGCGTAAGCAGAGATGTTCGCACGTTCGGATCGCGGACTTTTTGCGTCCAAACGGTGAGGCGGGCGAGAAGGCGATCTTCTTCAGGAGAAATATGCCCAAGCAGAAACGCGGCGAGAAGATGGGTTTCGAGATAGCCTACATCCCAGAGTTCATCAGCGAGTTCGAGGGCTTGGTCGGTGTTTTTCTCAGCGAGGGGCGAGAGTTCACTTTCGATGCGGCGCAAAATAACGGCTGGGGTGCGATAGGTAGGCAAGGTGGATGAAGGCGCGACTGCATCCCGCGTACGGAGGGTGCGATTGACGTAAGATTCGAGAATCTCGTTCACTTCGCGAATAAATTCAGCGGGCTGGTCGAATAAATCGGCGAGCCGCGCGGTTTGTTTTTTTAGGCGGGCGAGGTCAATGGCGGGCATGTTTGGTTGCGTAGGGGCGGATCTGAGATCCGCCCCTACATGATTATTAATACGCTTTTGCGAAGTAGACTTTTTTATGCGCTGTTTTGCCGCATACTACACATTTCCCCTCATTATCAGGCTGTTCAAGGGGGATGACGCGGGAGGTGGCTTTTGTGTCTTCTTTGACTTTTGCCTCACATTCGGCGGATTCGCACCACCAAGCTAACGCCCATCCTTTCCGGACGATTTGCTTGAGTTCTTCGTAGTCAGCCGGTTCGTGGATATGTGCATCGCGGAATTCGGTCGCTGTTTTGAGCATGGATGCTTGGATCGAATCTAGCCTGTCCACAACGGTATCAAGTAGACCCGCGCGCGGTTCGAAGGTTTTCCCGTCTCTGCCGGGTACATCGCGGCGGGCGAGGGCAACCGAGTCCTTTTTGACATCGCGAGGTCCGATTTCCAAACGCAAAGGAACGCCACGCATTTCCCAATCGTTATATTTGAAACCGGGTGAGACCTCTTCTCTATCATCCACTTTGACGCGAATGCCGCCCGCTTTGAGTTCGGCAAAAACTTCATCTACGGCTTTCATCACCTTTTCTTTTTCGGCATTTTTGCGATAAATTGGCACAATCACAACTTGGATGGGGGCGATTTTCGGGGGTAGTTTTAGCCCCTGATCGTCTCCATGAACCATAATCAGCGCGCCGATCATACGCGTCGACATGCCCCACGAGGTGGTGTAGGCGAATTCGAGTTCGTTATCTTTGTTGAGGAAGTCAATTTCAAAGGCGGTGGAGAAATTTTGCCCGAAATAATGGGATGTGCCGCTTTGAAGGGCTTTGGTGTCGCGCATCATGGCTTCGATGCCGGTGGTCATTTGTGCGCCTGCGAAACGCTCGGTATCGGTTTTGTGACCTTTAACAACGGGGATAGCGCAATCGTTTTCTGCGAAATCGGCATACACTTCGAGCATTCTATAGGTTTCTTCTTTTGCTTCTTCGGCGGTGGTGTGCGCGGTGTGACCTTCTTGCCAATAAAATTCGGAGGTGCGGAGGAAGAGCTTGGTGCGAAGTTCCCAGCGCATGACACTGCCCCATTGGTTGATGAGGATGGGGAGGTCGCGCCAAGATTGTACCCATTTGCTGTACATATAGCCGATGATGGTCTCGGAGGTGGGGCGCACGGCGAGTTTTTCTTCGAGTTCTTTACCACCGCCATGCGTGACGACCGCCAGTTCGGGCGCGAAACCCTCGACATGCTCTTTTTCTTTCTCGAAAAATGACATCGGGATTAGCGTGGGGAAGGCGGCATTGACGTGACCGGTTTCTTTGAATCGGCGGTCAAGACCGGCTTGCATATTTTCCCAAAGTGTCCAGCCGTAGGGACGGACAACCATACAGCCGCGCACGGGGGCGTAATCGGCGAGTTCGGCGCGTAGAACGAGTTGGTTATACCACTCGGAGAAATTTTCAGATTGGGGGGTGAGTTTTTCGTCAGCCATTATTTTTCCTTTTTTGCAGGTTTTCAGGTTTGAAGATTTTTTCACCACAGAGTGCACAGAGGCCACTGAGAAAAGCCTTTTGTTTTTCTCTTTTTTCTTGAAAAACTCTGTGTTCTTTGTGTTCTCTGTGGTGAAATACGTTTAATCTTTTAAGAGTTCGACAGCAGATTGGACATCGGGGGCGAATTGGAGCAGGTCGCGTTGGGGTTGAGCAACATACTCGCCTAATTCGGTGTAAAAAGCCTGATTGAAGAGGGTCTGCCAGCCCTTTCCAATCAGGATAAGTGGGGCGGGAGGGATTGCTTCGATAATCAGTTGATTCCACATGAGCATAATTTCGGTTAATGTGCCGGGACCGCCGGGCAGGGCGAAAGCCAGATCGCATTTTTCGATGAGGGCGTTGAGGCGTTCTTTGAGCGTGGGGAATCGCCACTCGTCCGTGATCCATTGGTTGGGATGCACATCCCGCCAGTTTTCGATCTCGTCACAGGTTACGCCGATAACGTGTCCGCCCGCTTCGTTTGCGCCGCGCGAGACAGCTTCCATCGTGCCGATATAGCCGCCGGTCATTACGCTGTGTCCGCGTTGGGCGAGGAGTTTGCCTAGCATGTAGGCTTCCTGATAAGCAGGAGAGTCAGGTTTGGGGGCTGAGCCGCCGAAGATGGTTGTTTTCATGTTTTTTCTCTCGTAGGGGCGACCAGCCGGTCGCCCCTACATAAATTAATCCCATTCACGGGAGGCATTTATCTCCAATTTCTTCAAAATCGCTTTTTCCAAATCAATGCCGCTAACGTCCGCCAATTGTAGCAGATAGAGGGCAACATCGGCGAGTTCTTCAGCGAGATTTTCTTTGACGAAATCTTCGTCCCATTGGAAGTGTTCGAGGACTTCGCTCGCTTCTAGGCTAAGCGAAATCGCCAAATTACGCTGAGTTTGGGGACGCTTGCTGTCCGCTTCGTACCATCCCTTCGAGCGGACGAAGTTATTCATTAAGGTAGTCAGTTGGTCGAGGGTCTTATTCGTCATTGGGTCATTTAGTTAGAAGGTTTAGTGTTTTTTCCAGATTTCGAGTGATTTTCTGAGGCAACTGAGCTTTAACGAAAAAGGTGGGACGCGTTGCATATAGTCTGTGTAGCTTTGTCCGTATTTTTCGAGAGTATCTTTTTCTTCGATGACGAGAATAAACCACAGAGCCGCGGCAACGCCCCAACCGGATGCCGCAATGGCGAAAACAAATCCGCTTAGGAGGGCGATGGAGAGGGGGAAAAGTGCTAATCCGAAGTGCATGGCGTGACGCATACAGCCGAAGATGCCGAATTCGGTAAATTTGTCGGGCCAAAAATGCTCGTGGGCTTCTTGATGGGCAAAGCGCGCTAGGGTACGTCCGCCCGTGCTGGTGAGAAAGAGTGAGTAGAGGAGCAGAATCAAGCCGACGATGCGGGCTAGGAGCAATAATCCGCCCTCGAGTTTGGCGGGGAAGAAATACGCGGGAGCAAAAGATAGCGTCCACACGATGAGCCAGAAATAGAATTTCCAGAGGCGTTTTAGA
>CAZERH010000222.1:1817-4026 GCA_964515535.1 uncultured Anaerolineaceae bacterium | reverse complement strand
TATCAGAACTATATAAGAGTCTATTAACGCCTCTTGACGCTATATATGGGCAGATGTATTATTTGGGGCGAAGTTAGCACCTTGACCCTTAAGGTGCTAAAACTTTCTATAAGGATATTTTTGTTCGATGGCTAAAACCCTGAAACCACTTGGTGACCACATTGTCGTAGAACCGATTAAAGACGAACTCTCTGCTGGCGGAATTGCGTTGCCCGAAACGGCAAAAGATGAACCTCAGCGGGGAGTTGTGCTTGCTGTTGGGCCCGGTGTACGCGATGGAATCGGGCAACGTCTGAAAATGGACGTGGTTGTGGGCGATGAAGTTTTATTTGCTCGCTATGGTGGTTCGGCGTTGAAGCACGAAGGCAAAAAATTGCTTATTTTGCAAGAAGATGAAATTCTTGCGATTTTAGAAGATTAGACAAAAATCAGGTCAAATCCTATTCAATTTACTCGGAGGCACTAAAAAATGGCTAAACAACTTTTATTTGGCGAAGAAGCACGTCGTAGTCTTAAAGAAGGCATGGACGTTCTCGCTAATGCGGTCGCAACTACTCTTGGACCCAAAGGGCGCAATGTTGCTCTCGATCGCAGTTTCGGTTCCCCCACCATCACGCATGACGGTGTAACAGTTGCAAAAGAAATCGAACTCGAAGATCCTTTCCAAAATATGGGCGCACAGCTTCTCAAGGAAGCCGCGACCAAAACCAACGATATCGCCGGTGACGGGACAACCACCTCCACCGTTTTGGCACATGCTATTGTCAGCGAAGGTTTGAAAACCCTCGCCGCCGGTTCCAACGCCATGCTCTTAAAACACGGCATTGAGAAAGCCGCGCATGTAGTTGCCGAAGGAATCAGCAACTTAGCCGTTGAAGTGACGACTAAAGAAGAAATTGCCAATGTTGCTTCCATTTCTGCCCAAGATCGCATGATCGGCGAATTAATTGCCGAAGTGATGGACAAAGTTGGCAATGATGGCGTAATCACCGTTGAAGAATCCAAAGGTTTGCAGTTCGAGACCGAATATGTTGAAGGTATGCAGTTCGATCGCGGCTATCTCTCCCCCTATTTCATCACCGATGCAGATAGCATGGAAGCCGTGATTGAGAATCCTTATATTCTCATCCACGAAAAGAAAATCTCCTCCGCTCAAGACCTCGTCCCATTGCTTGAGAAAATGATCCAAACCGGCAAACGCGATCTTGTTATCATCGCCGAAGATATTGACGGCGAAGCCCTCGCCACCCTCGTACTTAACAAATTGCGCGGTATGCTCAATGTTCTCGCTATCAAAGCCCCCGGATTTGGTGATCGCCGCAAAGCCACCATGCACGATATCGCCATTCTCACCGGCGGCACAGTCATCGCCGAAGAGACTGGTGGAAGCCTCGAAACCGCTACCATTGATGATCTTGGTCAGGCAGAAAAAGTTGTTTCTGACAAAGAAAATACCGTTGTTGTTAGCGGCAAAGGCGATGCAGACCAAATTAAAGGTCGTGTTGAGCAAATTCGAGTTGAAATCGAGAAAAGCACTAGCGATTACGATAGTGAAAAACTCCAAGAACGCCTTGCCAAACTCTCCGGCGGCGTTGCTATCATCCGTGTCGGTGCCGCTACCGAAACCGAACTCAAAGAAAAGAAACACCGCGTTGAAGATGCGCTCTCCGCAACCCGCGCGGCAGTTGAAGAAGGAATTGTCCCCGGTGGCGGTGTTGCTCTTCTCAACGCTATGGCTGGACTTAACGACCTCAAAGGCGAGAATGATGACGAACAAACCGGCATCAATATCGTTCAAAAAGCCCTCTCCGTTCCCATGCGCAAAATCACCGAGAACGCAGGCAAAGACGGTTCTGTTATCGTAGCTAACGTCCTTCGCGAGGATGATCCCAAAGTTGGCTATAACGTCCTCACCGAAGAATATGTTGATATGATCGAAGCCGGTGTAATTGACCCCGCCAAAGTAACTCGTGGCGCACTCGAAAACGCCGCCTCCATCGCCGCCATGATTCTAACCACCGAAGCCCTCATCACCGATGTCCCCGCTGAAAATTCCGCTCCTGCTATGCCTCCCGGAGGCATGGGCGGTATGGGTGGCATGATGTAAGCCAAATATAAAATGATTTCAAAAACCCCGTTCATCGAACGGGGTTTTTGCTTTACGGTATAATCTCAATCTAAAACTTCGAAAGACCCCAAAGGTTTTCTT
>CAZERH010000222.1:0-1717 GCA_964515535.1 uncultured Anaerolineaceae bacterium | reverse complement strand
CTTATAGGATAAACCTTCTCTTGGACATCCAAACTCGCTTCCCTTTTGTAGCATTAACCTTAACCCTAGCATTAACCGCCTGCGGAACATCTCAACCCGCCCCTGACCCTACACCTGTCCCCGCGACCCCAACATCTGCGTTGACCATTCCAACCGCAACCCCTATTCCCTCCGCGGTAATCGTAAACGATGAGATTATTTCCCTAGCCGAATTTAACGCCGAGCTACTTCGTTTTCAGCAAGCGCAAGAAGCCTTAGGAAAAAGCGTCCCCGTTGATGAAGCGGAAGAACGCGTTCTCAACGATTTGATAGACCAAATGCTCCTCGCCCAAGCCGCGCGCCAAGCAGGATTTACGCTCACAGATTCCGAATTATCCGCTCGCGTTGAAAAACTGGCAGAAGATGTTGGGGGCGAAGAAAACCTATCCGCTTGGCTGGCAAGCCATAATTACGCGCGCGAATCTTTCACATCATCCCTCGAAAAAGCGATTTCAGCCGCGTGGATGCGCGATAAAATCCTTGCCGATTTATCCAGTACCGCCGAACAGGTACACGCCCAGCAGATTTTGCTCTATAATTTGGAGACGGCTGAAGATGTCCAAACCAAATTAGCCACCGGCGCAGATTTTAGCGATTTAGCCTCAGCCTACGACCCCAAAACCAACGGTGAATTATTTTGGTTTCCGCGGGGCTATTTGCTGGAACGGAGCATTGAAAACACCACTTTTTCTTTAGAAATCGGCGTACCGAGCGATATTATAGAGACAGAAGTGGGATTTCATATTATTATGGTTTTAGAAAAAGAAAAAGACCGCCCGCTCTCGCCGGATGCCTTGCTGGCATTGCAAAAAAACGCATTGAGCGAATGGTTAGAAAAAGCACGAAAAGATAGTAAAATAAAGCGATAAAAACGTAGATACCTTGATATAAACATATCACGTTTTACGAAATACGGAGAATCTATTATGGCAGATTACGACTATAACGAAGATAGTTTTGAAGAAGAGTTTGAAGAAAAACCTAAGAAAAAGACTCGTAGCGTTGATATGCTGGATATTTTTTCTGTATTTTTTTTGCTTGGTGCGGCATGTTTAGGCGTGTATTTTTTGTTGATATTTATCAACCCCTACACTGCGCTGAATCCATTACGCCCCAATACTCCCACCCCACCGATTATCATTCCATCGGCAACAATTACCCCTCTACAATTGTCAACACCGTGGACGCAGACCCCCACTATTCAACCCACAATTACAGAAACCCCGCGCCCAACTTTTACTGCCATCCCTACAGATACACCGGTAAGGTTATATACACAAACTTTCACTCCCGAACCCCCAACCGCAACAGCAACACCCGAGATGCCCTTTGAAGCGGATGTGCAACTGATTGATGCGAAAATTATTCACCCCGAAACAAATTGTGATTGGCTAGGCGTTGGTGGAACAGTCGAAGATAAAAACCAAAGCCCTATGCTGGGCGTGGTTGTACGAATTCAAGGTGTCTTTGTCGGCGAAACCGTTGACCTGATGACAGTAAGTGGCGTTAGCCAAGCCTACGGTAAATCTGGATTTGAGTTTGTGCTGGGTGACCTACCGCTTCCTTCAGAGAACACTTTATGGATTCGTGTTTTTGATACTGCCGGTTTACCCCTCTCAGACCAAATTTTCTTTAGCACCTCAGGCGATTGCGATAAAAACTTGGTACTGGTGCATTT
>CAZERH010000221.1:0-4035 GCA_964515535.1 uncultured Anaerolineaceae bacterium | reverse complement strand
AAGGTAAAACCTTTAGGGGCTTTCCTTTTTAAGCGTCAAAAAACTTCCGTTTTTTATTGCCTCTGGTTTGACTGACAAAGCCGATTTCGTGGACAGCACCCTTGCGGGTACGCTTAGCGAAGTTCATAGCGATTGCTGAGTATTTCTCATGCTTTAAAGCACTCTGTGCGCTCTGATGGTAACGTTTTGATGACTTGTCAGTCGACCAGCTATTACCCCCTCCCAATTTCTCTAAATTGGGTATTGTCGAAGAGAAAGGTTAAAGATTGAGTTTTTCCCACAGCGGCGGACCTAAAATTAGTAATCCAATCGAAATAGATGTTAGCGCAGAAATGAGTACTCCTGCCGCCGCTACATCTTTACTTGCCTTAGCGAGTGGATGTTCCGTAGGGCTGGCGAGATCAACGATATTTTCTATAGCGGTGTTGAAGAATTCTGCTATCCAAACAATGCCGATTGCAAGTGCTAGGATTGCCCAATCTCGCGTGGGGAGATTTAGCCAAGAAGCGACCAGAAGGACTAACAGCGTTATCAATGCGTGTATCCAAGTATTAGGCTCATTGCGAAGAACATTCTGCCAGCCTTCAAAAGCGTAGCTAAACGATTTCAGTCGGGATTTGATGAATTTGTTCATATTTCTTGTATTTTGATTTCTGCCAAACCGAGTTCCGTCAAAATTTGGGCTTGTGCGCACCACATTTTTTCTTTTTCTTCAGCTTCAGCATGATCGTGTCCTAGAAGATGCAAAACGCCGTGAACGATGAGGAGTTGCACCTCTGCTTCGAGGGGGTGTCCGTTCTTTTTTGCTTGTTTGGCGGCATAAGGGATTGAGATGGCAATCTCGCCTAGGTGGAGCACCCCAGTTTCGGGGTCACGTTCGTGTACGTCAAATGAGAGCACATCGGTTGGGGTGTCAAATCCGCGATACTTGTGATTTAACGCTCGAATCTGATTGTCATCCGTAAACAAAACACTTATGGTGGCGTCTTTAGGGGCAGTTTGGTTTTTTAGTGTGGCGCGCAGTGCGTCTTCTAAGAGTATTTTGTCAAATCTTTGGTCTAAAACCGCATTATATGAAATTTCAAGCATTTTCTTTTCCTGAGGGTTTTGTTGCTATGTCTTCTGACGCTGGTTTTTCCTTGGTTTTAGGATATTTTACTCGGGAGTGCTGTGCGCCTCGCAAGGTAGAAAGAAAAGATTTCTGAATGAGTGTGATATCGTGTAACGTTAAACGTGTGTTTTTTAACTGACCGCTTTTTTGTATGGTCTCAATTACTTTGTATACGAGCGCGCGTAAATCATCTTCGTTCTGTGGCCGCTCTGCTCTTGTCCACGCCTCTGTGCCATCTGCGAGCATGAGTAGGGCGGTCTCGCGGGAGCGCGGGGCTGGTCCGGGGTAACGGAATTTTTCAATATTGACTTTTTTAACATCACCGTTTGCTTCTTTGAGGGCTTGTGTATATTGATAACGGGTGATATTTGAGCCGTGATGTTCGAGTATGAAATCAATTAGGCGGTGTGGTAGGTGATATTTTCGCGCTAAAGCAACGCCGTCTGTGACATGGCGAATGATAATCTCTGCACTTTCTTCCGGTGTTAGACTTTCATGAGCATTGACACTCCCGGGTGCCTGATTTTCGATGAAGTAGAGGGGGTTTTCTATTTTGCCGACATCGTGAAAAAGTGCTCCAACGCGTACCAAAAGAGCATTTGCTCCGATGCTTTCAGCCGCTTGTTCGGCGAGATTGGCTACTTGTAGGCTGTGCTGGTAAGTTCCCGGTGCAGTGCGAAGAAAAAGTTGTAATAAGGGCGCATCGGGACGAGAGATTTCTAGCAATCGTAGAGTGGTTGGTATTCCCAAAATTTGGGCGAGAAAAAAATGTAAAAGCAAGGCTAGACTGGTGGATGCGATTCCGTTGAAGGCTGTGGACGCGGCTAGTGTAGCTATTTCAAGCCAATCGGGTGAATTGAAGGGGAGCCAATAGGCTAGGAGTATGGCTGTGCCGGCAAGCGATATAGCAAGCCCTGCTTTCAAAAAAGACCATGTTTGGCGCGCTTTCCCCAGCACGAGAATACTAATAAGTGAAGAAATTAGATAATAAGATGTTAGCGTTAGTGCATTATCCATGCCGTAGGTGGTTAAAAAACTTAATGAAAATATAAGCACAAATGCCGCATCTGCGCCAAAAAGTGCCGAGATTAATAGTCCAAAGGCAGGCAAAGGATATAAATAAGGGGTTATAAGATTGTTGGGAAGTGTTAGACGCGCACCAATCAAAAAGAGTAGGAAAATGATTGCCATTGAAAACAAACTCCGCATATTTTTCAAGCGGCTAGATGGGCGGTAACTGAAATATAACCACAGGAAAATTGCCAAAGTTAAGGTTAATGCCCCTGCACCAAGATATTTGGAGAGCTCATCCTCCGATTGAATCAACCCGAGATTTTTTAACGCTTCTAAATTTTCAGATGTAATAATTTGTCCGTTGGAAACAACTCGTTCCCCGGATTTATAGTGTTGGATAATTGGCTCAACCGCTTCGCGCGCGGCTTTGCGGCTCGCTTCCGTTAAATCTTCACTGTACAAACTATTGGGGACGATAAAAGCCTTTACTATCTCAGTGACCAATTGAGCTTGGCTTTCCGTTAGAGCCAAAGAGACCCGCGACGGAATACTACGTTGTGTGCTTGCCACATCACTTTGGCGAATGTTGTTTCTCATCGCCTGCTCAAGAACGCTCAAAGCTTCTTGTTGTACCGTTTCCCACTGCGTGTCGCTTAAACTCAGGATAATCGAAATCGTTTCACCCCTAAGCGTAATCCCCTCTATGGCAAGAAAATCAAGTTTTTTCTCATCTGCTGTGGCGTGTTCGTCTGCCCGAATGGTGCCGATATATTGAAAAATTTCGCGTAGCCTGTCTATTTGTTTTCGCGCAATCGAGGGATCGGCTGGCGTATAGACCAAATCAGTTGTCGATGCCGCGATTTCGCGCGCATCTTCTGTGCGCACTTCGCTGATATATTCGATTGCGTAAGGGGCTTCCATATCGCGCGGCGCAACATCGCCGACCGCAAGAGGAAGAGCAACGGCATCCAAAGCCAGCGGCAGAACAAGAGCAACAAAAACGGCCAAGACAGTGAGAATTAGCGTTAGGGCGCGTAAAAAAACTGAAAATTTAAAGGAGCCCGGGGACCTTTCTAACGGAGTTACCATATTTTCAACATACTAATTCTGCAATAACTCACGAACAATCCTGCTAATATCGCCGCCGGATGCGCGTCCTGCCACACGCGGAATGATAACATTCATCACTTTTCCCATATCCCGTATCGTGGTGGCTTCCAGCTCGGCAACAACATCTTCTGCAAGAGCGCGCAAATCTTCTGCGCTCATTTCTTCGGGGAGATATTTTTTCAAAACCAGAATTTCTGCGGAGGTGTCGGCAATAAGGTCTTCGCGTTCGGCTTTTTTTGCTTCGGCAATCGTTTCCTGCCGGGATTTAACTTCTTTTTGCAAAATCGCCAGAACAGCAGTTTTGTCAAGTTCTTCGCGGCGTTCTTTTTCAGCAAGCTGAATGGCGGCGCGCACCATCATCAAGGTGCGTTTAGCAACCTGATCTTTAGCCCGCATAGCCTTTTTCATGTCATTATTGAGTTGAGTTTTTGTATCCATGCGATGGATTATAACGGATAATTACTCCGCCAAAATCCGATTTTGGATTTCAAGCATCTGCCGATAAAGTCCCGTTTCGCGCCTGAGTTGAGCATGGTCGCCGCGCTGGACGGTTTTCCCGCGATCCAAAACGATGATTTCGTCCACGTTTTCCAAGCCAATTAGCCGATGTGTAATTAAAAGCGATGTTTTCTCTCGCATTAACGCGAAAAGTGCATTTAAGACTTCTTTCTCGGTCAAAGGGTCAAGATTGGCAGTCGGCTCGTCCATGATAAGAATGGGTGCGTTTTTGAGCATGGCGCGCGCGATTGCCAAGCGTTGACGTTCCCCGCCGCTGAGACGGAATCCCTGCTCGCCGATGA
>CAZERH010000220.1:0-4064 GCA_964515535.1 uncultured Anaerolineaceae bacterium | reverse complement strand
TCATAGGGGCAAGCTGAACAAGAGATGAGCCATGTCAGATACGCCCCCCGATACCCCCAAAGACCTGCCCCCCGCCGCCCAACGCGCGCTGAAGGAAGCCGAGGAACGCCGCAAAAAGGCCAAAGCCGCCGAGTTGCCCAAAGAACTGGGTGGCCGCGACGGTCCGGAACCGGTGCGCTATGGCGATTGGGAGAAGAAGGGGATCGCGGTGGACTTTTAGAGGCTTTTTTGCCTTGAACTGGATAAATGCAGGCGGGCAGGGTGCTCTGGGGGGGGGGCGAAATACCCGCACGGATTAGCCCCGCAGGGAAGGGACAGCATGGGTATTTAAATCCAGTGAATTCCG
The DNA here is from genome assembly GCA_964515535.1 of uncultured Anaerolineaceae bacterium. GTDB lineage: Bacteria > Chloroflexota > Anaerolineae > Anaerolineales > Villigracilaceae > Desulfolinea. Next base: position 3,718 of record CAZERH010000220.1, on the reverse strand, counting down.
CCCGAAAAACCGTAATAAAAACAACTCTGAGCTTACAATCACCACCACCCCAACATGGGCATCAGCGGGATCAAACCTGCAATGAAACGGAATATTGCCACGCAATTCCACTTGCGGACCTATAATAATAGGGGCTTCCGACACTTTTCCCAACAGGGCAGGCAATTCAAATAGGAGGGGAATATGACAATAAAAATAGTAGTTGGCTTGATGGCGGGGGATCGGGCGATAGAGCTTTGTAACAGATGAAAACGAAGCTGCTGTAGCAAAGAAAAAGCTAAATTAGGAGAGGGGCTATTCAGGTTATACAGTTCTTAATTTTCCCAAATCGCGGTTGATTCTTCTGAGTGGAATCAATTCTTCTTCTGAAGCCTCGACAATGCCATCTGTTAGCTCGTGGAGCTTGACGATCTGTTCCAATGCCCAAGCCTTTTGCTTTTCTTCAAAAACAGCAGTGGCACTTGAAACAAAGCCGAGAGTTCGTTGAGATGGATCACCTACCGAAATTGCGATTCCGTATCTCAAGCCATAAGGTTTCGCTTGCTTGAAAACGTCGTGCGTATCCGTTGGCTTGAGATCTTCCCAATCAATAAGGCCGTTATTTGTCATGCCCCAAATAACGGTTGGATCCTGCAACAAAAGGGCTTCAGAGTCATAATACTCTAGCCATCGATCAGGGTATGTTTGAAAGATCAACGTAGGATTGTTATATCGAATTCTAACACCTATTGCGAAGCGCCAATCAGAAAAGGATATAAATTGATCTAGAATATCGGTTATTTCATCTACTAGCATATGATGCCCCGATTAAAGCCACTACAATCTTGTAACCAAGAAAGCCTTGTATGTCCATTTCTACAATTAAAACCCAAGCAGAAACCATCAGGGATTGTGCGCCTGCTGGCTACTACATTGGGTTAAGGGTTGGGTTTTACGCACCTGAGGCAGAGATAAATACCTTCAGTTCAGAATGGGTTGAAAGGTACACAATCGAGGCGCTGGCTTTGTTCGACCCTTTGCGGCACTGGGCATTGAAAAATCTTGGGTCAATTAGATGGAGTGAGATCAGCCGGGAAATGCCAAATAGGGTACTGTCATTATATGGAAGCTATGGTTGTTCTTTTGGGGCCGTTATTGCCATACAAAACAAAACAGTTGGTGCAAAACGGAGCATTGCTTATTTTGCCCGTTCGGATCGGGAACTCTTTGACACCGAAATCCAGCAGCTACACAAGATTTTGTCAGTGGCTCACAGTGAGCAAAAACGATTAAGTTTAACAAACGCACAGCGCGAAGCATTGATGATGTTTGCAAACGGAAAACGTCACAAAGAAATAGCTTTTCTGCTTGGTATATCCCAAAGTGCTGTCAAAGCTCGAATTAAAAGTGCTGTAGCCCGCATGGGCGCTACTACAACGGCGCAGGCAGCTGCGATCGCAATGAAGAACGGGCTATTGTAGCAATGGATATTATTGACCTCAGCGCAGAGGAAGAATGTGATGAGAACTATCTCGTTTTCATTGACCAGCTTTGCGACAGGCTTGGTCTTGAATACGGTTCATATGCCACAACAGATTTAATATCGGGCGCTGTTCAAGGCTATGCAAATTACCCAGATGAATGGAAGCTTCATTATATGAAACGCGGGTTGCACCGGGTTGATCCGACACTTCACAAATCTGCATTAAGTATCGCTCCGGTAGATTGGTCGAGGTTTGAACATGATGAAAAATTTAAAGCCGTTTTTTATGCGGCCAGTGATTTTGGTTTACCCAATCAGGGTATTACTGTGCCTGTAAGAGGGCCATTTGGGGATCGTGGTTTATTAAGCGTCACGTTTAATGGAAGCGATAGTGCCTGGGAAAAACACAAAACAGAAATAATAGCAGACCTTCAACACGCTGCCGTTCATATACATGATGCAGTAATGCGTTCTGACGTATTTGCCCGTGCCATGCGGCGGCCAAAGCTTTCAGTTAGGGAAATTGAGGTACTTCAGTGGGTAGCTGCTGGTAAAACGTATCAAGATATTGGTGAAATCCTGAGCATTTCGGATAGAACGGTTGAGGTGCATTTAAGATCCTCACGCGATAAACTGGGTGCTCTTACAACTGTTCAGGCGGTCGGCAGAGCAATAGGCATGAAAATTATTCATCCGCTATAGATTTACTTGATCTTCAGTATACGGGAATTCCCGTATGGCGCCCCTCTACTAAATCACAGATTGTAATTTAGTTACTCAAAATTGGGGAAAGACCATGATTACCATTATCGATTCGCTAAACAGAGATAAGCACACAGCACTTTTAGAAAAGATGCATCGGCTTCGCGCCCAAGTCTTTCAGGGGCGTTTAGGTTGGGACGTAAGTGTTATTGATGGCAAAGAAATCGACAAGTTTGATGCTTTGGATCCAGCGCATATCGTAAGTCTAGATACCCATGGGCGGGTTTTGGGCTGCATGCGCTTGCTTCAAACAACAGGACCGCACATGCTGGCTGATGTGTTTGCCCCATTATTAGATGGTGAACCACCCTTAAGAAGCAGCTCAATTTGGGAGGCCACCCGCTTTTGTGTGGACACTGGGAATTTAGGAAGAGGGAAAGGTCCGAACACGATAAGCTATGTAACAAGTGAAATAATGATTGGGGCATTTGAGTTTGGTCTGAGGTCAGGCATCAAAGACGCGGTTGCTGTCATAGACCCAATAATGGATCGTGTGATGAAGCGGTCAGGCAATGCTCCAAGCGGTTATTTGGGATCGCCAAAACCAATGGGAAAAGTGACGGCACTTGCTGCTCTAATGGATTGTACGAAAGAAAGAATAGATAGCATTCGAAACTATTCCGGAATTAGGCACGATGTCTTTTCGGACCCCGAAAGTCTGGTAGTATAGCTTTCCAAGACATAAACGTTTCTAATAAGCTACTTTCTGTTCCGGAAATATCGGATTCTAACGTAAGCTTGTTGAATAGCACCTTATGTATCTGAACTTTTCATCCCATTCCAGACCCGGTGTTTTGTTCAATACCGGATTGGGAAGGTGTTCGCAGTTAGTTCTTTGTGGTTTGGCCGCGTAATTCTACTAGGGTGTGGGCACAATTCATTCAGCACCTGATTGCAAAAATATGAACCGTGGGCAGGGAGGATTCTGGTTCGGTATAAATGGGTTAATCGTTTTATCAGCAAAGTAGCTGGCATAATAAAGCGTATCACCCTTTTGCTTCCACGCCGGAAATTTCGGGCAGGTGACGTTTCCGGTTTTCGGCCCGACTTCGCCACCAAACTTCCCTTCTGGAATAGGGCTCCCCCGCAACCCGTTATGCGTTCCACTGGTTGCCAATCACCAGTTAAAGCCTGCAATGCGGGCTAATAATCCGATCTGCTAAAGGCCTAAACGCCTGACCGAAACGCTGCTCAGTTTGCTGGCAGATGCCAAAGACAAGCCGGAAGCATGGCAAGAAGGCTTCAATAGGCCAAAGTCAGGCTCGGCGCAGCAGCAGTCTTGCCAAACTGAACTAACCAGTTTAGTAGATAGTGAATTCTGCAATAGATTCGGATTCCCACTCAAAAATGCGAGGGCTTGTCATGCGATACGGGACGTTCTTTTTGACCCTGACAAGTACAGTATTCCTTTCAATGGCCCCGACATTCGCCGAACAGGCCCTTCCTGTTGAAACCGTTCAAATTAAACCGGTAATGGGCCTTGAAACGCGGTCA
>CAZERH010000219.1:1408-4067 GCA_964515535.1 uncultured Anaerolineaceae bacterium | reverse complement strand
TGCGCGCCCGCTTCGATGCCGCGCCAATCGTTGCCGGTCGCGATGACGACCGCATCTACGCCGTTCATAATGCCTTTATTATGCGTTGCGGCACGATAGGGATCGGCCTCTGCGAAGGCATAGGCTTCGATGATGCCGTCGCGGACAGATTCGCCGCCGTAGGGGTGGGTCTCAGACCCACCCCTACGACCATGACCATTAAATGTTAACGCCTCCACCGGAACCATGCACCGCACCCGCGCCATCCTTCGATCCGATAAATTCGATAAAATCTTCAGATGCACGCGCCCTCCGGTGATTTTTTCTAAATGCGGTGCTAATTTCTCGCAAGCGGTGTTGATCGCGTTTGCGCCCATCGCATCACGCACATCGTAAATTAAATGCGCGACCAAAAACGCACCGATGGGGGAATCTTCGATGACGCGGACTTCCAAATCCCGCGCACCGCCGCCCAATTTTTTTAAAATCGGGTCAATTTCATCGGCGATTGCCAAGAGTTCGGCGCGCTTTTCGTAGATGGCAAGTTTGGCGGCGTGAATATCCGCCAAATCCAAAATCTGGATTTGCCCGATCATCTCCGGTGCGGAGGTGGTGGCGAAAAACCCCCCACCTTTGCGGGCGAGTTTTGCCATAAAGGATGCACCTGCCACCACCGAAGGCTCTTCGATGACCATCGGTACGAGCCTGTCCACGCCGTTGATTTTGAAGTTCAGCCCGATGCCGAGGGGCAGGTTATGCGTGGCAACCACGTTCTCAACCATCTTATCCGCGTCCTGCGCAGTCAGCAAGCCGAAGGTCACGTTTGCGCCGAGCGCGTCCAATCGTTCATCCAAAGAAAGTTTATAAAATCCTGCAATTCGAGAATTTGTCATTTTTTATGCCTATTTGATAAAGATTGAAGTCCTTGCTACGCGGGCTATATTCTACGCCATTTTTCTAGCAAAAACTATCAAAAAGGTTATAATGGTCGGCGAGGAGCATTATGAAAACAACTTGTGAAAAATTGCAATCCCGTTTGTTGGCGTTGCACCGTTCGAATTTGGGTTTAATTAAAGATATTTCTCTCGACACGCTTTTAAAACGCATTGTGACTGTTGCCAAAGAACAGGCAGATGCGCAATATGCGGCGTTGGGTGTGTTGGACGAAGCGGGGAATTTAATCGATTTTGTTTCTATAGGATTTTCGGATAAAGAGTTGGCGCGCATTACCCAAAAGCCGCGTGGCGAAGGACTCTTAGGCGCGTTGATGGATGCTAAAGAACCCATCCGCGTGCCAAACTTGGGTGCCGACCCGCGAAGTGTTGGCTTTCCTAAACATCATCCCGCCATGCGCACTTTTTTGGGCGTGCCGATTTTGGCGGCAAATCATCAGTTGGGGCAAATCTATCTCACCAATAAAATCGGTGGCGGGGAGTTTAGCGCAGAAGATGAGCAAATTATTCAAATGTTGGCGGGATACGCCGCCGCGGCAATTCAGAATGCGCGTTTATATGATAATTTGAAAGAACGAGATAGAGTACTCACCCAGCATAGTGAAGATTTAACGCTGTTAAACGATATTGCCTCCGTGCTGGTTCCCGCACAGGGATTAGATGATATTGTGCATAAAACGCTTGCTCTCGTGATGGATTATCTCAACGTAGAAGCGGGCGAGATTTTTTTGCTAGACGAAGAAAGCCAAACTTTACGCCTGATTTTGCATCGGGGCGAATCCGCAGAAGCCTTCTGGACGCGTAGTCAGTTTAAGGTGGGCGAGGGATTTGTAGGCCTCGTTGCGGAGAGAAACGAACCGATTATTAGCGAAGACCTTTCTCAAGATATGCGTTATTTGCGCTCAGCGGTGGTAGAAGCCGGTTTTCATCAATTTGTGTGTTTGCCGCTTACTTCCGGCGATAAAATGATCGGCGTTCTTGGCACAGCCAAACGTGGCGACGAGCCTTTTGACGAGCGCAGTATTCAGCTTTTAACCGCGGTTGGTAATTGGGCGGGGTTGGCGATAGAAAATTCTCGTATGCACACAGACGCACGCCGTTTAGCCGTTTTAGAAGAACGCGAAAGAATTGGAATGGATATGCACGATGGTGTTATCCAATCCATTTTTGGGGTGGGGTTAGGATTAGAAAATGTGCGCCATCTTATAGACGAAGACCCTCATGCCGCGAAAGAGGGTGTAAAAGTAGCCATTGACGGATTAAATCAAGCCATTCGTGATTTGCGCACCTATATTTTAGATTTGCGCCCTCGCCAATTGGGTGAAGAAAACCTGCTTGCCGGCATTCGGCGTTTGGTCACCGAATATCGCGTAAATACCCTTTCAGAAGCGATGCTCACGGGCAAAGAAAGTGAAGTGGAAAATCTCTCCAAAAACGGGGGGCTTATTTTCTTCCATATTTGCCAAGAAGCCCTTGCGAATACGGCGAAACATGCCAAAGCAAAACGAGTTAGTGTTAATTTATGGACCACACCGGACCGCGTACTTATGGAAATTAAAGACAACGGCAAAGGTTTTTCTCTTGATAAAATGAGCATGACCCTCGGACACGGTCTCTCCAATATGCACACCCGCATCCGCAAAGTTGGTGGGGAGGTCGAAATCGATTCTGCCCCGGGCGAAGGGACGACCGTTTTAGCTTGGTTGCCGCGAGAGTAGGGGCGGACG
>CAZERH010000219.1:0-1308 GCA_964515535.1 uncultured Anaerolineaceae bacterium | reverse complement strand
TTTTGAAGTCTTGAAGGAACTCCTATGAATATATTCATCACAGGCGGCGCGGGCTATATAGGCTCAACAGCCGCAGAAGCGTTACTCAAAGCCGGACATCATGTCACCATCTACGATTTGCTCGTTACGGGACATCGAGAAGCTATCCCCTCCGGCGCAGAGTTCATCCACGCCGATTTGGGCGATGCAGATTCATTAAACTCAGCCCTTAACAGCCTTGAATTTGATGCAGTGATGCACTTTGCGGCTTTTATCGAAGCCGGTGAGAGCATGAAAGACCCGGGTAAATTCATTCAAAATAATTTGGTCAATTCTGCTCGGCTTATCGAAACCGCCACGCGCGCGGGGGTGAAACGATTTGTACTTTCCTCTACCGCGGCGGTTTATCAATCCAGCGACGAGCCGCTCAGTGAAGAATCATCGCTGGGACCTACAAATACTTACGGTTACACAAAACTAGCGGTAGAGCGAATTTTGGAATGGTACAGAAAAATTCACGGTCTGCATTATACAGCTCTGCGTTATTTCAACGCCGCAGGTGCGCTCTCTAATCGTGGAGAGGCGCATCAACCGGAATCGCATTTAATCCCGCTGGTTTTTCAAGTTGCACTTGGTCAGCGTGAGCATATTGGCATCTTTGGCACCGATTATCCCACCCCGGACGGTACCGCCATCCGCGATTATATTCACATCTCCGATTTGGTCTCTGCTCATCTTCTCGCCTTAGATGCTTTAAGCGAGCAAGATAAATTGATTTTCAATATCGGTACAGGGACAGGTTACTCCGTCCGCGAGGTCATTGATACGGCACGCGCTGTGACAAAACATCCCATCCCCGCCGTAGAGACTCCCCGCCGAGCCGGTGACCCCGCGAGATTGGTTGCATCGTCAAAAAAAATTCAACGCAAACTCGGCTGGAGAGCAGAATACTCGGATTTAACGAATATCCTCGAAACAGCGTGGGCATGGCATCAATCGCACCCGAAGGGATGGGCGTGAAAAGCGTCAGAAAATAGCCACAGATTGCACAGATCCGCACGGGTTTTCACTTTTTTTCGTAATTTCTCGAAATTTTAGTAATCATCTAAGAATAAGTTCTTGTAGGTTTACCATATATGCCCTATAAGGGTACAAAGTCGCTAAGGACACGAAGAATTTCTTTGTGTTTAGGACTTTCGCTTTTGGGCTAGAAAAGAGGGTGCATCGCACCAAGAAGATAAGAATTTGCTCTTCGATGGGAAAAATACTTATCGATTAGCATCTTTTTGTCGAAGTTAGTGCGATGCACTACTGCTTGAGCGAAAGTCC
>CAZERH010000218.1:0-4082 GCA_964515535.1 uncultured Anaerolineaceae bacterium | reverse complement strand
TCTTGATGCCAATAAAACAAAAAAAGAACTCACTCTTACTTGGAGTGACGGACATATTAGCACCTATTCTTTTTCTCTGCTTCGTGCGGCTTGCCCCTGCGCCGAATGTCGCGGCGGGCATGATAATATGGGTGGCGACCCGGATCCGGAAGTTTTTGAAACTCCCATCACAGATACAGAAAAAACACGCCTAAAAGATGTCGTTGCGACCGGTTCTTACGGGATTTCTATTCTCTGGGAAGATGGTCATGATTATGGCATTTATAACTGGCGTTTTCTGCGGGCATTATGCCCTTGTGAGGAATGTCGAAGTTGAGGACAGCAAAAATAGTTCAGCTCTCAGCCTGATAAAAACAAAACGCTAATTTGCGCTGACTTTCGCGGATAAAACGAAAAAAGTTTTTAAATCCGTCTGAATTCGCTTGATTCGTGAGAATCCGTGTTCTATTCTCTCTCAGCAGGTTGGTTCAATCTCTAAGATTGAACCAATCTAACGTTTAACGAAAGCAAGCCCAAATCACGCGATGTGGCGCAGTTTTTCGTCATCGCATCCTTCTATGCAAATGTCCCCGATAATGTTTCATAGCGATGCCCTCTACGTTGGTCATCCTTATAAAAAGCAAGGTAGCTAAATATCTGGTAGGGAATAAATTTTTGCTCATGCGGTTTATGAATAGCAAGGTCGAAAAAAGTTTGCCACGTACCTGAGTTAAAGTAGAGTTGATCATCGTAACGCGTGAGATTTTCACTCGTATCTAGGGGAACAACTTCATGATAGTGAGTATGCCCGTAAACAATATACAGAATTTCTTTGTCAAGAAAAGCAGATTCCTTCAGAGCCTTTTTTGCATACGAGATTTCTCCCCCCCAAAATTCTTCCTGAATCCATAAAGCTAAATCATTGAGTGTTTTAATAGGGGTACGTTTAGAAATTTGTAAAGCCACTTCGAGTTTATCCACATTATCGAATTTAAATTTTTTATCTGCCTTGCGCACCACATCCAACTTGAGAAATTCGCCCCCAATATCATCCCAAATTTTTTTTATTTTATTTTGCATATTATCGGGTAAATTATTATGCTTAATTTGGCTACTCACCCAAAGCCAAGTCGCCAAAACCGGACGAACATGGCTAATTTCTCGTAAACCTTCAATAATCTCTGCGGGAACTTCAGGCAGACGTTTTTGGACTTCGAGAGGGAAACGATTCAAAATCTCAACCGTCAGAACATCGCCTAAAGCCGAATTGATACGCCCTTTTTTCTCGTTATAGTTAAAATTATCGTGAATATCGCCATGTTGAGCATAAACTTTATACTCTGCCAAACGCTCTGCCAAAATCGGGTCATCTTTGGGGAAGTAGGGGAAGGGGGAAGAATCTTGAGATAAGCCCAAAGCCTCCACAATTTCTGCGCGTATTTCATCAAAAGGCGTTCCGGGGATACCATAATACCAATCGTGGTTGCCAATCATATAATGGATATGTGTTTCAACTTCCACTACATCTTTGCTTTCCTCCCAATTACGCTGAGAAGTGAGTGCGCGGGGAATTTCCACTTTTAACTCACGAAAAACCTGCACAGCTTTTTTATTTTCATCCAAAATAGCACGCGTAATTTCTTGAAGTTTTTTAGCGTAAGCCGGTTTAGTTTTATCCGTCCACGGGCGAGTGTATTCCGGTGTATCTTCTTCTGTATCAAGCCAAAGAGTGGAGTGAAGCGGGTCAAGAATATCGCCGAGAAGCAAAATTTCTATCTTTTTTATAGGGCGATAACTGCCGTCTTTTCGCCATGAGGCGCGCATCGCCATTGCGTCAAGGCGTTCAGCGAAAACATAAAAAGCATCCCGTGAAATTGCCTTGCCACAAGTCCCATCGCCAAGATGAAGGTCGCTAAGAATGATAAGCATTTTTCTCTCCTTATTCCTTGCGCATTATATCTTGAATTAGCTTAGTTTTTTGGAAAAATGGATTAACCGCTCTCATTCTTTGTACCCAGCGCGAGATGTGCCTGAATGCTGGTCTCGTTTTCCAGCCATGTATCGGAGGCGATCTCGACCCAACCTTGCTCCCGTACCCAATCTTCGGCGGTGGTGATGAGCATTTTGCCCCCACCCAGCCCGCGCATCCGCATCCTTAAGTTGGAGGGGACGAACGTGAAAATCAGCTTTGGGGTTGTGTTTTTTCGTTATCATTTTTCTCAAAAATGCCGGAAATGGCATTTCTTGCCCCTGAGAGTACGCCTACATGGAGCAACATAAAAATACTGATTGTTGTCATGCCTAAAAAGAAGAGAATGTCCCAGGGGAGATAGGCGTATTTCACGTTTAAGACAAATACATAGTGATAAACGATTAAATAGAGGTGAAGCAGGCAAATTATGAGCAAGGGGATAGAGAAAAGCCTTAGGTTGTGATTCTCTATGAGTAAATGAAAGCCTATCAAACCGGCTATTGTTACCCCCATCAATATCGTATATTTGATAAAACTGGCTGTTCCGTATTCTTGCCCGTAGAGTTTATTTAGAATGACAAGATATAAAACACCTATTCCCATCAAGGTTGCCCAAGCATAAACTTCGATAGCTATCGGCAAGACCAAATTATGGTAAAGCCGAATACCTACTAAAGCTACCAACCATCCTACTGCGTAGGCTAACCCAATTGTGATGATGATGGGAAAAATATGCTCTCGTATTGCCTGATTGCCTGAATATAAAATTTGGCTCGCCACATAGGCAACGCTTATCATCGCAATTGCTAAACTAACTAGGCTAATAATGAGCATTACGATGCGCAAAAGTGCATCTGCGGTTTTGTCGCTCCCATTTTGTGGAGGTGTTGTTAAAGGTTCCGGTTGGTGAAAAGGGGTTTCATTATTCATGGGTAGTCTTCCTAAGAATGATATAAGGTATGTATGGAAAGGTATTTCTTCACATATGCCCTCTTTACTTTAAGCAATGCGCTACCATTATACAGAAAAACATGACTTTTAGGGGAGAAAGATTCGCCTTGCAGAAAGAGACTCTAGAAATGCTAAAATATCTGGTAGTGGTAAATTTTGGCTGATGGCTTTTTTCATCCGTTGCTCTCTGCGCCGAGGACGGCGGCTAGAGCAAGATGAAAATATAAATCAGTCAGTTTTAACCACCTCCAAATATCTATCTCCTCAAAATGACAAGTCTAGACGGGCGTATAGTAAAATAGACTTGTTGCGACACAACCTATTTGGAGGCGAAATGGCTCATAAAAATATTATCAGTGAAAAACGTGAAAAAGTCGGCATAATTACCCTGAACCGCCCGAAAGCGATGAATGCTCTTAACGGCGCATTAATGACAGAATTGATGGATGCGCTTTTTGCTTACGATGCCGATGAGACGGTTGGGGCAATTCTTATTGCGGGCAATGAGCGAGTTTTTGCCGCCGGTGCGGATATTAGCCAAATGTCAAAAATGTCTGCGGTTGAAATGTTCAAAGATAGTTTTGTAGAACTTTTTGATGGAATCCGCAAGATTAAGAAACCAATTATAGCCGCCGTTTCGGGATATGCGCTTGGTGGCGGGTGCGAATTGGCGATGTCTTGCGACATGATTATTGCTTCGGAAAAAGCGAAGTTCGGGCAACCTGAGATTAATCTTGGTGTAATTCCCGGGGCAGGCGGGACCCAGCGACTCACGCGTGCGGTGGGCAAGGTCGTTGCCATGGAAATGGTGCTGAATAACCGGACATTATCTGCTAATGAGGCGTTAGAATTCGGATTGATTAACCACGTTTATCCCGTAGACGAATATCTCGATAAAGCCCTTAAATTAGCCAGCCGAATTGCGAAACGCGCACCTTTGGCTTTACGTCAAGGAAAAGCCGCGGTGAACAAATCTTTTGAGTTATCTCTTAGCGAGGGACTTGAATTTGAACGGCGCGCCTTCTATTTTCTTTTCGCGACAGAAGACCAAAAAGAAGGGATGGCGGCATTCTCGGAGAAACGTTCGGCGGAATGGATAGGCGCGTAGATGAGGATATTCATTCGCTAATACTTGCGTTTGAAAAAACGGAGATTTTATGAAAAACAACCTAGATCAAAT
>CAZERH010000217.1:0-4143 GCA_964515535.1 uncultured Anaerolineaceae bacterium | reverse complement strand
GAGATTATGAGTGAAGCTAAAATTATGAAACAAATGAGTTTGGAAACAAGAAAAGTTAAAGCAATTTTCACGGATGATGGTGGGGGCGCGCGTATAGAATTGTTTGTGTTTGCTTGGGCTCTGTACGATGATGGCTCAGTTGAGCCTTTATTTATTGATGATAGTTATTTCCCCGGAGGGCGAGAGCCAATAACAGCAGGAAATGTTAAGTATTTAAGCGGTGGGAAAATTGATATAGCATCATTTGAATGGGAGATGTAAAAATGGGTAAAAGGCGTAGACGAGCAACCAGCTTTGGAGCAAGTAGCACTGGCGGCGGACAAGCAGGCATGGCACAACAGCTCCAGCAGATGCAAGAACAAATGGCAGTGGCACAGGAGCAATTGGCTGAGGAAACTGTGACTGCCACAGCAGGCGGCGGTGCGATTAGCGTCACCATGACCGGCGACCAAAAATGCACCGATGTAAAAATTGCCCCCGACTTTTTAGAAGATATAGACGCAGAAATGCTTCAAGATATGCTACTTTCAGCGGTAAATATGGCTCTCGATAAATCTCGCGAATTACAAGAAGAGAGAATGGGACCGTTGACGAGCGGGCTTCCTTTCTAAGTGATAAGTTGGCAAGAGGCAAGTTCGCAAGTTTTTATTTTTATACTTGCTACTTGCAAACTTGCTTTTTTCGATGATACTTCCCCAACCCCTTCAACAACTTGTCAATGCTTTTGAGCGATTACCGGGCATAGGTCCAAAATCTGCTTCTCGGCTGGCGTTTTACCTTTTAAGAGATTCTAGCCATGTTGCGCAGGATTTATCGGATGCGTTGGATGGGTTTAAAGACAAACTTGCTTTTTGCGAAGAGTGTTTTAATATCACAGTTGCCGAAAATAAGCTCTGCGAAGTCTGTAGTGACCCTGAACGAGATGCGCATATCATCTGCGTTGTCGAAGATGCGCTCGATGTTCTCAGCCTTGAACGCACGGCGGGGTATAAAGGGAAATATCACGTTTTGCACGGTGCGCTCTCTCCTATTGAGGGTGTAGGTCCCGATGATTTGAAAATCCATCCGCTTTTCGGGCGGTTGGAGAGTGGGGAAGTGAAAGAAATTATTTTAGCCACAAATCCCAGCATGGAAGGAGATGCGACCGCGCTCTACCTAAGTCAGCAATTAGCGCGTTTCGATGTGCTTGTAACGCGCATTGCACGCGGTCTCCCCATCGGCGGGGATTTGGAATATGCGGATCAAAACACCCTCTTGCGCGCCTTATCGGGCAGACAGGAGATGGATTGATTTATTAGCATTATATGGAGGGGGTAGAAAAAACAAAAAGCAAGCCAAAATCAGGTGCGGTGCGGTTTTTTGTCACGGTGGCGGGCAAGATAGATTGAATCTATCCGAACAGGAGGTTGATATGCGTCAAAAATTTGAAGTAAAAACGATATTCCCCAGCTTGATTGCGGGATTAGTGATAGGGATTATTATCATCAATTTGCTTATCTCTTTCGCGGCGTTTATTTATAATGGGGAACTTGCCGATTACCTTCCTATGGGGATTGCTCTTGTACTTTTTGGACAGATTATTATTAGTGGAATCAGCGCGTTAAAAAGTTCTTTGCCCGCAATTATTTCAATAGGGCAAGATAGCCCCGCCGCTATTTTAGGCATAAGTGCGGCAATTATTGCCAGTACCCTTGCAGGAAAGGTTGCCCCTGACGATATTTTTTTGACCGTTGTCGCAATGGTCGCTCTCACCTCTATTCTTACAGGGATATTTCTCCTTGTTGTGGGACATTTTCAACTGGGGAATTTTGTTCGTTTTCTTCCCTATCCCGTGATAGGCGGTTTTTTAGCCGGAATTGGCTTGCTATTAGTGCGCGGCTCATTGGGAGTACTTACGGGAATTTCGTTTAGTTTTGCTCAAATTTCAGTTTTTTTTCAGCCTGAGATATTTTTCAAATGGTTTTTAGGGTTTCTTTTTGCCCTCCTTGTACTTCTTGCCACAGGGCGTTTTAAGCATTTCTTGGTCATGCCCGGTATTTTGGTGGCATCTATTGCTCTTTTTTATCTCGTCTTGTGGCTTAGCGGCAGTTCTGTCGCAGAAGCAAGCGCGCAGGGCTGGCTTTTGGGACCCTTCCCCGCAGATAGCGGTTGGGAATTTCTTAGTTTCACCGCTTTTTCACACGCACATTGGGGGGCGATCTTTGCGCAATCAATAGGGATGATGACAGCAGTGCTTCTAAGTACCATTGGGCTTTTGCTCAATATAACCGGCGTTGAATTAGCCGTTGAAGAAGATATAGACCTCACCAACGAGTTGAAATCAGCGGGCTGGGTCAATATCGTTACCGGATTTGGCGGTGGAATGCCGGGATTCCCTACCTCAAGTTTGAATGTTTTAATGCACAAAATGGGTGTAAAAAGCAGGCTGGTTGGCATTTTTATTGCACTTTTATGCGGGCTGGTGCTTGTTTTCGGTATAGACATGCTTTCCTATTTGCCTAAACCCATAGTAGGCGGATTGAATATGTATATAGGATTCGCCTTCCTAAGTGAGTGGCTTTACGATGGATGGTTTAAATTCCCTAAAGCAGATTATGGAATCATTCTCCTTATTTTTGGCGTGATCGGAGCGGTAGGCTTTTTAGAAGGCGTGGGCGTGGGACTGGTCGCGGCAATGATCTTATTTGTGGTCAACTACAGCCGTGGAAAAGTGGTCAGACATGCGATGACCGCGAAATCATATCGAAGCAACGTAGAGCGTCCGCGACTTTATCAACAACTCATTCAGCAAAAAGGACATTGGCTATATATTGTCGAATTACAAGGCTTTGTGTTTTTTGGCTTGGCAAATCAGCTTTTAGAACAAATCCGCGAAAAAATGGATGCAGAGAAATTCTCCCCGCACTATGTGCTGGTTGATTTTCGTTTCGTGACCGGCATAGATTCATCCGCCGCGTTAAGTTTTACGAAGATGAAACAACTGGGCAAAGAAAAAATATCATACTCATTTTTACGCATCTTTCTAAAACCATTCACAATCAATTGGCGACAAATCTTCTGAGTAGTGGAGAAAATACAGTTTGGCGCATTTTCCCCGATATAGAACGTGGCGTGGCGTGGGGCGAAGATCAGATGATAAAAACATTCGAAAGTGTAGGGTTTGCGGTTAAACCAAAGACGCTCGTTCAACAACTTGAAGAATCTTTACCTAAATTTATTTCTCCAACACGTCTGCTAAAGTATTTTGAACAAAAAAACGTAGAGGAAGGTTATACACTCATCCAGCAAGGAGATTCACCCAAAGGCTTATTTTTCATCGAAAGCGGAAAAGTAACCGTTTTGTTAAAATTAGCTAACGGGAAACAAATGCGTCTTCGCACGGCGGGGGAGGGAACGGTGATAGGAGAACTGGGGCTGTATCTAAACACTCCGGCAACGGCATCGGTGATGACCGAAAAACCAAGCATAATCTATTCCCTATTCACAGAAACGCTGACAAAAATGGAAAAGGAAGACCCCGAAGTAGCGACAGCTTTTCATCGTTTTATTGCCCAACTTTTAGCAGAGCGTTTGGTAGATAACACGCGAGCTTTAGAGATTTTGCGAATGTAAAAAAGGGGGATTAGAAATTATTCATTCGGAATGCGAAAAATCCATGCGTGTAGTACTCGATATTTCCTTAAATAGGTGCGAAAAGCAACCAATTCCAAAATTGCTCAAAAATTGCCGTGTTTTCCTCTTGACTTAAAAACGAGTATACGTATAATAGTGGGGCTGGAGATAACCAGCCCGACCTAGCCCCCCAAATAAGCGTGGCAGATCGTTACAAGTAAATCATCTCACGTCAACAACACAGAGCATAAAGTTTTGCAGTCTGACGAGCCGATATTCAAGAGAAAAAAATATCGGCTATTTTAGTCTGTAGATTGCCTCTTGACAGCATGAGATAGAGCGTGTAGAATACCGCCCGCTCAACTAACTAGCACCTTAACAACTGAAGAGTGATAGGAAGCAAGCAATAAAAGTTTTCCTGTCAATTCAATAAAGTAAATCCGTAACTTAACACACTTTCGAGTGTGTAGTAACAAAATTTTTATGCGGAGAGTTTGATCCTGGCTCAGGATGAACGCTGGCGGTGTGCCT
>CAZERH010000216.1:0-4182 GCA_964515535.1 uncultured Anaerolineaceae bacterium | reverse complement strand
AAAACTAAGTTTTATGCACTTTATCAAGATTATGTTTGTAGCGCAGTACTCAGGGTTGCTAGAGAACTATTTGCGTTGTTACCTATTAACATGATTATAGTTACAGCAATGGGAGAACTTTTGAATACAAAAACAGGACATATGGAAGAACTACCAATACTGTCTGTAGTAATTCCCAAACAAACACTAAATAGATTGAATTTTCAAATGCTCGACCCTTCAGATTCTATGGAAAATTTCTTGCATAACGTGAAGTTTTTAAAGACTAAAGGGTTTCGTGCAGTTGATAAGATATTACCCTCAAACTTAGACGCTTCATAATAATTCAGGCAACCCAACCAGCGTTAAACAGAACTATCTTCGGCTCTGGAGATTCGGTACAATACGTTTTTCCCTACTTCTAACGGATTTAACTTTTGAACACGCCCGAAATGAGCGGGGATGAATCCCCTGCTCAGAACATGGAAGCCCTTCGGGCAAAAAAGGAGTCGGATTCATCCGACTTCTATGCCATGAGGCGTGGATTTCAATCCACGCCGGAAGAAATGCGGCAAAGATAAGATTGGAATAAAAAAGCGTGGACACCCCGTCCACGCTTTTTGCTTTTAAACTTCGCGCTCCTTCGACCCTTCGCGGTTCCCCTCTCCCCTAGAAATTCGGCATCCATAGAAAAACGCTTGCTTTTTTGCGGACAAAGTAGTAATATACGCCTTGTCGCTGAAATTCGCAATAAAATAAGATATTTTTACGAATATCGTAAAAATCAAAACTATGGATCAATTAGATACCACCATTCTCAACGCTTTACGCAAAGATGCCCGCAGACCCTATACCGAAGTCGCCCAAGAACTGGGCATTTCAGAGGGGACTGTCCGCAATCGCGTCAATCGGATGCTCGAAAATAAGACCGTCCAATTTGTCGGGCTGATTGACCCGAATCAGTTGGGCTACGACTCCCCTGCAATGATCGGCGTGACCGTGCAGAGCAATTTGCTCGATAAAGCCGCGAAGGAAATCGCGCTTTTCCCCGAAGTGAGTTATTTAGTGATGATTTCCGGTGAATACGATTTGATTGTAGAAGTCCTTTGTCACGACCGCGAAGAATTTGCCACTTTTCTCAACCAAAAACTTCGCCAAGTGGAGGGTGTCTTGCGGACGCAAAGTTTTATGATCTTACGCACCTTCAAGATGGCACATGATGCCGAACCTACGCTCAACGGAGTAAAACCAAAAGCCTAGCTTCTCGCTGTAACGCGAGAAGATGGGCTTTTTTGTTACGCAACACGTTTCAAATAACCAACCACATGATAGTTCGATTATAAAAAAAGCGCACGTTGGTTGAGTAGGATGACAGCTTTTCCGTCATCCGTATCGAAACCAACATTTATGCAAAAAGTACCCATTTTGTGGCTTCGATACGCTCCGAAAGTGCGCTCGGAGCTACTCAGCCACCGTCAAAAACAAAAGTGTCATCTAGTCAAATAATTACTTTCCCCGAGGAACCCAATGTCTAAAAAAATGCTCAACTATATCAACGGAACTTGGCAGGAATCGAGTGCCACCGAATATATGAACGTGGTCAATCCCGCCACGGCGGAGATTCTCGGCAACGTCCCCTTCTCGCAAACTGCGGATGTGGATAAAGCCGTCCAAGCCGCGTCCAACGCGTTTGACGCGTGGCGGCGCACCCCCGTTGAAGATCGTATTCAGCCCCTTTTCAGGCTCAAAGCTCTTTTGGATGAACACGCCGAGGAGTTGGCTCGACTGATTACGGTTGAAAATGGAAAAACCTTCAAAGAATCGATGGGCGAAATGAAACGCGCCATCGAAAATGTCGAAGTCTCCTGCGGAATGCCGATGCTCATTCAGGGCAGTCTCAACGAAGACATCGCTCGCGGCATTGACGAGTTCATGATCCGCCAGCCGGTTGGCGTGGTGGCGATCATCTCCCCCTTCAACTTCCCCAGCATGATTCCCTTCTGGTTTTTGCCCCACGCGGTTGCGGCGGGAAATCCCGTTGTGCTAAAACCCTCCGAGCGAACCCCGATGACGATGAATCGCGTCATGGACATCATCGAAGAAGCCGGTTTCCCCAAAGGCGTGATTAATCTCGTCAACGGCGGGGCGGATGCGGTGAATGCCCTTCTTGACCACCCCAAAGTGCGCACCATCAGTTTTGTCGGCTCCACGAATGTCGCCCGTCACGTTTATTCTCGCGGCGCGGCAAACGGGAAACGGGTGCAAGCCCAAGGCGGCGCAAAGAATTCCACCGTTGTCATGCCCGATGCCGATTTGGAAATGACCGCTAAAATCGTTCTCGATAGTGCCTTCGGCAACGCCGGTCAGCGTTGTCTCGCGAATGCAATGTTGATTTTGGTCGGCGATGATTTGAAGAAGAATTTCGCCCCTCTGCTCGCCGATAAAATCCAATCGATGAAAATCGGATACGGATTAGATGAAAGCGTCCAGATGGGACCCGTCATCACCGCCGAGAGCAAAGCCCGCATTGAGGGATTAATCGCGACAGGCGTGGATGAGGGAGCTGGTCTCCTCGTGGACGGTCGCGGTGCTTCCCTAGACGATTTCCCGCAAGGTAATTTCCTCCGCCCGACCATTCTCGACAATGTTGCCCCGACCGGCACCATCTTCAAAACCGAGATTTTCGGACCTGTTTTGGGCTTGATGTACGCCGACACGCTAGATGAGGCGATTGGCATGGTGAACGCCTCCAATTATGGCAATATGTCTTGTCTCTTTACAGGCAGTGGCGCTTCGGCAAGACAATTCCGCTACGAAATCCAAGCTGGGAACGTAGGGATCAATATCGGTGTTGCCGCCCCGATGGCATTCTTCCCCTTCAGCGGCTGGAAGGATAGTTTCTTCGGCACCCTCCACGCCCAAGCGAAACATTCGATGGAGTTTTATACCCAAACGAAGGTTGTCGTAGAGCGTTGGCCTAAAGAGTGGTCGAGGCAGTTCTAGATTTTAGGAGACCCGAAAGGTTTTTCTTAGAGTGTGTTTTTGAAAAGATGATTTTGGAGAAATAGATTCTAATTTTATTATGGCGCGATTGAAACCTTTCGGGTCTTAGTAGGAG
Organism: uncultured Anaerolineaceae bacterium; assembly: GCA_964515535.1. Lineage (GTDB taxonomy): Bacteria > Chloroflexota > Anaerolineae > Anaerolineales > Villigracilaceae > Desulfolinea. The sequence goes on along the minus strand of CAZERH010000216.1, from coordinate 1,085 downwards.
AAAAATATATGGGCAATAACCAAATCGCGGTTGAAATCAGCGGTGTGACGAAAAAATTCGGAGAAGTAGTCGCCGTTGATAACGTAAGTATAAAGATTAAAGACGGGGAGTTTTTCTCTTTGCTTGGTCCTAGCGGATGCGGCAAAACAACCACACTGCGGATGATTGGTGGTTTTGAAATGCCCACAGACGGAGAAGTTTATATCATGGGTGAGCCACAGGGATTTAAGCCACCCTATCAACGCCCGGTAAACACCGTTTTTCAGAGCTATGCCCTCTTCCCGCACATGACCATTACCCAAAATATCGCCTTTGGGCTAGAGATGCAAAAAGTTCCTAAAGCGGAGACGAAAAAGCGCGTTGAAGAGATGCTCGAACTCGTCCAACTGCCCAATATGGGAAAACGCAAGCCGAAACAACTCTCCGGCGGGCAACGTCAACGTATTGCGCTGGCACGCGCGTTAATCAACCATCCCAAAGTGCTTTTGCTCGATGAACCCCTCGGCGCACTTGACCTTAAACTCCGCAAAGAGATGCAGTTGGAGCTTAAAGCGATTCAAGAACGGGTGGGTATCACTTTTGTTTATGTCACCCATGACCAAGAAGAAGCGATCACCATGTCTGACAGAATCGCGGTGATGAATAAGGGAAAAGTTTTGCAACTTGGTTCACCCGAAGATATTTACGAACACCCTGCCAACCATTTTGTGGCAGATTTTATCGGCGAGACGAATTTCATCCCCGGCAAAGTGAAAAAAGTAGGCGATGGTTACGGTCTCGAAATCAGCGATGGGCAAACTCTCTCAGCTGGTTGGGTCGAGGAAGGTGTATCCATAGGGGAAGCAAGCCTAATATCCGTTCGTCCCGAAAAACTGCGGATTTATCCCAGCGAGAAATCTCCGGAGTTCGACAATTTGTCCAAAATTAGCGGCACGATCACCCAATCCGTTTATATTGGCACAGATACGCGTTATATCGTCCGCCTGACTGAAGAGACAAGTGTCCAAGTCCGCCAACAAAATATGCTCAGCGGCGGCAGTCAGTTGAAAGCCGGAACAAAAGTTAATCTTTTCTGGGATAGCGCA
>CAZERH010000215.1:1739-4191 GCA_964515535.1 uncultured Anaerolineaceae bacterium | reverse complement strand
TTTGTAGGACTGGAGATTAAATAACTTGCGAATTTAAGGAAGAAATTTTAGCTATATGACACTTTTGAAAAACTCTTCTCTCAAGCTCACGCAAAAACGCTAAGTCGCTAAGAAAAGCTTTAAAACTTTGCGGCTTTGCGTGAGGAAAAAGCATAAGATTCTCTAACTGTCATGTGACTAGAAAAAAATAGTGTTTTTTCGTGTAACTTCGTGGATTCTTAAACGCAAACCAGTAGGTTATTTAATCCTTCTAGCATTTTCGTACCTCCTGTCATCAGGATAATGATAAAATAACCCTATGGACGAAGCCACCCTCATCCGCGAAGCTCAAAAAGGCGACCTCACCGCCTTCAATAAACTTGTTCTCAACTATCAGGACATGCTCTATAACACCGCTTATCGTATTATAGGTGATCCGGCTCTCGCTGATGATGCCACCCAAGAAGCCTTCATTTCTGCTTTTCGCAAACTTAAATCATATCGCGGGGGATCATTCAAAGCATGGCTTTTGCGCATAGTCACTAACGCCTGCTATGATGAGTTTCGCCGACAAAAGCGAAAACCCACCACCCCCCTCGATTTATACGCCGATGACGGCGAAGAAATCGAATCCCCGCGCTGGATAGTCGATACCTCTGACTTGCCCGAAGAACAACTCGAAACTCGCGAACTAGACCAAGCCATTCAGCATTGCATCCAAGCTCTCCCGCCCGATTTTCGCACAATCGTTGTCCTCACCGAATTGCAGGGGTTAAGTTATAAAGAAGCCGCTAAAGCCATCCAAAAACCGCTTGGCACTGTAAAAAGTCGGCTCGCTCGCGCTCGGTTACGCCTGCAAAAATGTCTGCAAAAGGTGAAGGAACTTTTGCCAGCCGCATTCCGTCTTGATGGGGAGAGTGCCTAATGAAAAATACCCTTTCCCCTCACGATTTAAAGAACCTTTCTGCTTATTTAGACGGAGAGTTAAACGCGTTTTCTTCTAGGAAGATGAAAAACCGCCTCGCGCGTGACCCGAACTTGCGTGCCGCGCTAGACACTTTACGCGAAACAAAAAGCATCTTGCAACGCACGCCAAAAAGGCGCGTCCCGCACAACTTCAACGTCTCCCCGCAGATGGTTGCCAAATCCCCGCCCATGCCGAGACTTGTGCCTGCATTAAATTACGCCACAGCCCTCGCTATGATTCTCTTCTTCTTTAGCATCCTCCCACCCTTTGGCGTAGGTAGCGGAGCAGTGCTTCCTCCCGCTCAAGATGTAATGATGGAACCAGCCGCGATGGCGGAAACTTATGCTATGGAAGAAGCCGAATCTGCACCGGTTATGGAAGGTGATGACGCAGGCTTACCCGCTGAAAATAATACAGAATCTGAAAGAACATTTGAATCTGAAAAAGCCGTAGCAAGCACACCTTTTGCAACATCAACCTCTAGCGCAACGCTAGCCGCAACGCCAAATATAGATGAAATACAGGAATCTGTTCTCGCGCCGTCATTTACGCACTGGCAAGAGATATTGCTGGGACTAATCATCCTTTTCGCTATAGCAGGATTTGTTTTGCGGCGTAACGCTATAACAAAGTGGGAAAAAGAAAAATAAGCGGTATTCGGTCATCCTCCGCGCCCTAAAACTACTCAACTAAATGTCAAAACGCATCGAAGTAAAGTATTGTATCCGCTGTGGCACTGCTGTTAATCAGCAACCCAGCTACGGTCAAGTTCGCCCCGTTTGCCCCTCGTGCGGGTGGAGAACATTTTGCCGACCCTAAAGTTGCGGTGGGGGTTTTTATCGAAAAAAACGATAAAATCCTATTTGTGCAACGCGCTTCTAACCCGCATCGTGGCAAATGGTCGCTCCCCGCGGGATTCGTCAATGCGGGGGAAGACCCAGCCGAAGCCGCGTACCGCGAATGTTTGGAAGAAACCAATCTAAAAACACGCGCGACGCGCATTCTTGGTATTTACGCAGAAAAAGAGCATGAGGGCGGTGCAGATTTCATCATCGTTTACCGTGCCGAAGTCATCAACGGAAACCTTTTTGCCGCGGATGATGCCGCCGATGCCGCGTGGTTTGCGCGTGATAATCTTCCCGAACTTGCTTTTGAAGCCACGCGCTACTTTTTAGAGAATTTCTAGTACAATCTAAGTATGAAACCAATCGCCCCAATTCGCCCCTCTCCCATTGCGGGGAGTTGGTATACAAATAACCCCGAAAAACTCGCGGCAGAAATGGATAATTATCTCGATTCTGCGTCTCTTCTCAATTTGGATGGGGATGTGATCGCCCTGATTGCCCCTCATGCGGGATATATCTATTCTGGCGCGGTGGCGGGATACGCGTTCGCAACTGTACGCGATCGTGATTTTGACTTGGTTGCCCTCCTCTCGCCTCTGCACGCCCCTCATCGTTCAGCTTTTCTAACCTCTGCCCATGCTTTTTATGCCACCCCTTTGGG
>CAZERH010000215.1:0-1639 GCA_964515535.1 uncultured Anaerolineaceae bacterium | reverse complement strand
CGTGAATTGGGCGCAAAAAACGTCAAAATCCTCCACTATGCCACCTCCGGTGATGTGACCGGCGATTTTTCATCAGTTGTTGGCTACGCTTCAGCGGTAGTTTTGGGGCGATAGGGGTGACAAGGGTTGCAAACTTGCCCGCTTGCCTACTTGCCCGCTTGCAAATTTCCATCTTGCACCTTTTATCCTAAACTTTAAATATTAAAACCTATGATACTTTGGAATATCCTCCTCATTTTCTTCCTCATCGCCCTAAACGGCTACTTCGTTGGCGTAGAATTTGCCGCCGTCACATCACGAAAGACGCGTATTGAAACTCTCGCCGAAGAAGGTAATAAAGGCGCAAAAATAGTCAGAGGCTGGCTCGAAAGCCTCGCCACGCGTGATCGTGTTATTGCCGCCTCGCAATTAGGAATCACCATTGTCAGCCTCGCCCTTGGTGCGGTTGGCGAAAACACCTTTGAGCAACTCCTCGCGCCTTATTTTCACGATTTGATTTTGCCATCAAATCTTGTTTTTCTTGGCAAAGTTATTGCCGCATTGCCTCTCATCATTTCACTGACAGTCGTCACTACCCTGCATGTTGTGCTTGGCGAGCAGGTTCCCAAAATTGCAGTTCTCAACGCCCCCGAGCGTTTTTCGACAATCATCGCACCTTCTATGAATATCTTCATGAAGATATTCAGCGGATTCGTCTCCCTTCTCGACTGGTTGACCCGCGTCACCTTGAGCGCATTTGGCTTAAAGGGCGATGCTAGTCACAACACCGTTTACACCGTTGATGAACTCAAAAATATCGTCTCCGGTCCCGATACCGAGGGCATTATTCTACAACCCCAACGTGAGATGCTTTCGGCGATTTTCGATTTTGGGAAATTGGTTGTGCGGCAGGTGATGATTCCCCGTACAGAGATCACCGCCATTCAAGAAGACACCCCCCTCCGTGATGCCGCCATTCTCATCCGCGAGAACCTTTACACCAAATTCCCCATTTACGGTGAAGATTTAGACGATATTAAGGGTATTCTCCACGTTAAAGATTTGCTCAATCGCCTCGAATATGCCAACAACCGCGAAATCCCTGCCAAAGAGCTGATGCGTGAGGCTCTCTTTGTCCCAGAAACCATTTCCGTCACCCAACTTCTTCGCGAATTTCGGGATGGACATCAACATATTGCCATCGCCCTTGATGAATATAGCGGTACGGCGGGGCTAGTTACATTGGAAGATTTGTTGGAGGAGATTATCGGCGACATCCGCGATCCCTTTGACGATAATCTGCCCGAAATCCAGTTCCAACCGGGTGGATCAATCTTGTTAGATGGCTTGGTACTGATCGAGTACGTTAATCAGCAAATCGGCTTGGGACTCGCCGATGAAAACTACGACACCATCGCTGGTTTTGTGATGGGACGCTTGGGACGCATCCCCAAGCTGGGTGACGTAGTAGAAATTCCCGAAGAAAATATCCGCCTAAAAGTGATCGAAATGGACGGGATGCGCGTGGCGCGGCTTGAGTTGACTTTATTGAAAGAGGAGTGAGAAGCGTAAAACGTATTGCGTAGTGCGTAATGGTTTTTTATGCGATGATATGCAATACGGAATACGCAATACGCAATGACCTTCGTCCAAATTTCCG
>CAZERH010000214.1:0-4196 GCA_964515535.1 uncultured Anaerolineaceae bacterium | reverse complement strand
CACTTTGCTGGTTTCCCTGAACACGCCTCAACGGAGATGCGTATCTCAGCCTTATGCGGAGATCATCTGCATTACCGATTTTTCCGTTTAAGAGTGCGTTGATATTGAGGTTAAGTTGTTCTTTGTAATAATTTACAGCACCGTACAACTCGTTGATTGTCACAGGTGTCGCCAATTCAGCCGCGGCGGTGGGTGTAGCGGCACGCAAATCAGCGGCAAAATCGGTGAGGGTGAAGTCGGTTTCGTGTCCCACCCCGGAGATGATGGGAACAGGCGATGCGGAAACCATGCGCGCCACTACCTCGTCATTAAATGCCCACAAGTCCTCAATAGAGCCGCCGCCGCGTCCAAGCAAAATCACGTTCAAGTCAGGAACGATGCGGAGCAGTCCGTCTAAGGCATCTACAATGCCCGCGGGTGCCGCGTCCCCTTGCACCGGAGTCGGCGCGAGAATCACTTCCGCAAGAGGCATTCGGCGGCGCAAAGTGTTGAGCATATCTCGCAGTGCCGCGCCCGTAGCCGAAGTGACGATGCCGATTTTCTTCGAAAGTTGCGGGATTTCTCTTTTGTGTTCGGCATCAAAAATCCCTTCGGCGGTGAGCATCGCTTTGAGACGCAAAAATTCCTGATAAAGCGCACCCTCGCCGACCGGTTGAATTTCACTGGCATAGAGTTGATATTGTCCGCTCGCTTCGTAAATGCCGATATGCCCGCGCGCCTCAACTTCCATACCCTCGCGCAAATCGAGCGAAAGACGGGAGGCTTGAGAACGCCACATGACACAACGCAAGGAAGCACCACCATCTTTGAGCGTGAAATACAAATGCCCCGAGCGGGGACACGAAAGATTGGAAAGTTCACCCTTCACTTGTGCATCTTTGAGCATTTCATCGGTCTCAAATAATTCGCGCAGATAGGCGGTAAGCGTTGAAACTGTCCAGAGCGGGGAGGGGAAAAGAGAAGGGGATTTCATTTATTGGGCGGTATACTTCGCAAATTAGACTCAGCAAAAACTGGCTATGCGAAGTTTATTTCAAAATTTTCGCCAATTTATCAATAGCAATTTCAATATTTTCTATAGAATTCGCATAAGAAAGGCGCAAATAGCCTTCACCATGCGCACCAAATGATGTGCCGGGGAGTAAAGCTACACCGGCTTCTTCCAAAATCCAGTTGGCAACTTCATCGGATGTTTTCCCCAATGCAGTGATATTCGGGAAAACGTAGAAAGCACCTTGCGGTTTTTGGCAGGTGATGCCGCGCAAAGAATTTAGCCCGTCTACAATCACATTGCGGCGTTTTTCGTATTCTGCAACCACAGCGTCCACTTGGTCTTGGTCGCCGGTTAGGGCTTCTAATCCCGCGTATTGCGTGAACTCTGCGGTGGAGCCAAGAGAGTGCGTGAGTAAAAGCCCAACTCTTCGAGCCAACTCTACAGGCATGATTCCGTAGCCAAGTCGCCAACCGGTCATGGCGTAAGTTTTCGAAAATCCATCCATAATGATGGTGCGTTCTGCCATGTCGGGAAGAGCGTAAATCGAGGGAGCATCGTCCATCCCATCGTAGACGATGCGGGCGTAGATTTCATCGGAAAGTACCCACGCATTGTATTTTCTAGCGGATTCTGCGATATGCACCAAATCCGCTTTGGGGATGATACCGCCGGTGGGATTGCTCGGCGAGTTGATGATAATCATCTTCGTTTTTTCGTTGATGAGTTTGTCGAAAACAGCTAAGTCAAAGGAAAAATTATTCTCTTCGACCAGCGGGACAGGAACGGGAACACCGCCCGCCACCCCGATCATTGCTTCATACGTGGGGAAGCCTGGGTTTGGGTAAATAACTTGGTCGCCGGGGTTGATCAGCGCAAGAGTTGGAAAGAAGATATTCGGCTTCCCCCCCGGGCTAACCACAACCTGCTCCGGCGAAATATCCACACCACGCCGCGCAGACGCGTCCTTCGCAATCGCCTGCCGAAACGCGGGCGTTCCGGCGGGTGAGGTGTAATTCGTCTTTCCGTTCGCAATCGCTCGCATTCCGGCGAGGCTGATATTGTCGAAGGTGTCAAAATCCGGCTGTCCAATCTCAAAATGGATAATTTCACGTCCATCCGCTTCTAAAGATTGCGCTTTGGCAAGGACGGCGTAAGCCCCTTCTACTTTTAGGTGGTTTGTTCGGTTTGCATACATAGGAATCAGGAATCAGGGAACAGTAAATCAGGGGCAGGAATCAGAGAACGGGTCTACTGATTCCTGTTCCACTGGTTTACTAATACCTAATCAAGCAGTTTCTTCAAGCCTTCAAATTCATCATCTTTGATGGTAAACCAGTTTTCGGGTTGCGGGAAGACTTTATTGCCGACTTCGCTGACGTAGCCTTTTAGCCCGTTGAGAATAACTTCACCCGCGTTGCCATAGACTTTTGCCATTTTAGGTTTAAAGTTGGGGTAAAGCCCAAACATATCGTGGTAAATCAAAAGTTGACCGTGTGCATCGGGTCCTGAGCCGAGACTCATGATGAGACAATCATCGGCGGCTTCGGTAATCATGGCTGTCACGCGATCAGGGACCATCTCGAGCAAGATGAGGGATGCGCCCGCTTCTTCAAGAATTTTGGCATCATCCATAATTTCTTTAGCTTGCGTTGCGCCGCGTCCCTGCACGCGGAAACCACCCAGTGCGGCAACACTCTGCGGAGTAAGACCGAGATGCCCGATTGCGGGAATTCCGGCACCAGTAATTGCTTTAATGCGAGGAGCCATAGCCAAGCCGCCTTCGAGTTTGATGGCATCACAACCGGCTTCTGCCATAAAACGTCCGGCATTTTTGACGGCGATTTCATTGCTAGGCTGATAGCTCATATAAGGCATATCACCAACCAAAAAAGCTTTGGGCGCGCCACGCCGAACGGCTTGAGTGTGGCGAATCATATCTTCCATTGTGACGGGAAGCGTGCCATCGTAGCCAAGCATGGTCATGCCGAGACTGTCACCGACTAGAATCATGTCAATCCCCGCTTCTTCTTGCAAGTAGGCAGTGGGATAATCGTAGCAAGTTAGCCACGAAATCGGCTCGTTCTTGGAAGCTTTGTTAAAAAGCGTGCGTAAGGTTACTTTTTTACGGTCGGACATTTATTACTCCTTTTGAGATAGTATCGTGCGTTTGAAGTTTAAAATTCAAGATTTCAACATTCAAACCTGCTAATTTCCTGCCTGAGTATACTCCAAAACCACAACTTTTCCCCCATCCAAATCGCTTTAATTGCGAGCGAATTCAAAAATTTAAAGTCTCAAAAAACCCTCAAATTCCTGCAAATTTACTTGTGCGCTAAAATCTAAAGTAAGAGGTGTAACTGAAACCTCGCGTCTTTTATGTAATGCGTAAACATCGGTGTCGTCAGGCTCAAGATCCCAGTTGCCACTAACTTCATAATCTAAGCGATTTGGCTCATCCCATTTCGATTCTTTATCTGCTTTGGGATGATAATAGGGGTTGGGACTTAATCGCGTCATCCGCCACGGCGTATTTGTATTCGCATGGCTGGGAATATCTACTTTAAGTAACCGAACCTGGGGAGGAAATCGCTTTTCCAATACCTTCTTCGCAAAAAATCTTGCGAAATATGCCGCGGTTGAAAAATCAACTTCATTGGAATAAGAAAGATGATGCTCTTTTTCCGTTTCCAACGAAATTGCCAAAGCAGGGATTCTCAAAGAAGCTCCCTCCATCGCCGCACCGACTGTACCGGAAACAGCAACACCAAAAGCAAGGTTTTCGCCGTAATTGATACCTGAGACAACTAAATCCGGCTTCTCATCTAAAATTCGCAAAATGCCGTGTTGCACAGCTTGCGCAGGACTTCCGCCAACAGCATAAACTTGCCAATCCTGCCCGTTAATATGCACGCTTTCTACTTTAATTATGCCATCCGAAGTAATCGGCATGGCGCGTCCCATCGCCGAAGATTGTTCACGCGGCGCGACAACCGTCACATATGCGATTTCCGAAAGAGTCTCAGCCGCCGCCCACAATCCGGGGGAGCGAATTCCATCATCATTGGTTAATAAAATTTGTTTCTTCGCCATTTTTTCCTTCCCAAACTTAACAAAAAAGAAGCGGGAAATTCCCGCTTCTCAACCAGATGCCCTCGGCGCGATTCGAACGCGCGACCTATTGCTCCGCAAGCAAGCGCTCTAA
>CAZERH010000213.1:0-4254 GCA_964515535.1 uncultured Anaerolineaceae bacterium | reverse complement strand
CTCTTTTCCTTCACGGTGGCAAGAGAGACATTGACGTTTCACAATAGCCGAGACATGTACTTCATAAGAAGGTACTTCTCCCTCCGCCAAAGCCGGGACAGCAGATGTCACCGCATCCGCGGGAATATCTGCACGATCATCCCATGTGTAGCGCATGAAAGTCACGATATACTCAAGTTCGCTCGGAGATAATTCGCCGCCATAAGCTCCCCCAAACGGAGGCATTCCTAAGCTCGGCTGACCATAAGCGATGATGTCATAAAGACTACCATCATTTCTGGTGTACATTTCGTCACTAGCACTGATGGGTTTAACGGTCACACCCTCAAGCCCTTCGACGCCGACTATTTCACCACCTTCACCATCAGGACCATGGCACTCTACGCATTGGATAGAATATAAATCTTGTCCTAAACTCATCTTTTCGCCAATGCTGGTAGCAACATGTTCTGTTTCCACAGGTTCTGCCGTAGCCGAAGTTTGTTGAAAACTTAGCCCCACAAGCCCAATAAAAACAAAACCGGCAATCCATAAGACTGGTTTTCGCCACGGAATATCCCTTTCTGGCTTTTTATAAAGGGAAAAGAAAAACAAAGCCGCAAGCAAAGCAAAGATGATTCCCGCCATAAGAGGTGTCACGTTTGTTGAAGCCATCAAGGTCAGCATCACTATCCCCGAAACAATAACACTCATCAAGCCAATGGCAAATCTTCTTGTAGAATTATGGCGTTTGGGGTTTTTATCATAAAGCGGCAAGAAGATTAAAGCCATTACCAAGATGCCGGGAATTACCGCCGCGCCAACCCACTCCAACGCACCGGGGAAATACTTCAGGAACTCAAAGAGAAAAAGGAAATACCACTCAGGGCGGGGAACATAGGTCGCATCCGTTGGGTCAACTTTCGGTTCGGGATGAACGCCAAGAAAATAAGCTAACCCAATCAATAGAATAAAAAGTGCGAAGGAAACCAACAAATCTTTATAGATGCTATCGGGCCAAAAGTGTTCAGCACCTTGGATTTTGGCTTCATACTTTTCGTTTATTTTTTTCTTCATATCATCATTCATCGGTATACTCCTTAATCATCCTTGTCCGCGTAAGCAGATTCACCATGACGCATAATTAGATAAAGGTGAATACCAATCAAACCAGCCAAAGCGGCAGGTAACATCCAAATATGAGCGGAGAAAAAGCGAGAGAGCGTAAGTGCACTCACGTCAGTGCCACCGCGCAAAGCTCGCAAGATGAAAGACCCTATCCCCGGCACAACGCCGCCGATATTTGTCGCCACCACCGTTGCCCAATAAGCACGTTGATTAAACGGTAATAAATAACCGGTGAAGCCCATCCCCAGAGTGAGCAAAAAAAGCATACTGCCCACCATCCAAGTTAACTCACGAGGATATTTATAAGATGCCGAGAAAAAAGTTCGTAGCATGTGAATAAAAACAATCAAAACCATCAGAGACGCTCCCCAATGGTGCATACCGCGAATCAGCCAACCAAAAGCCACACCATTCATAATATACTGAATGCTATCGTAAGCGTGGTCTGGCGAAGGCGTATAATAAACGGTCAAAAAAATTCCTGTCGTGCCCTGCATAATAAACAGGAATAAGCTGGCACTACCGAGCGTATTCCACCAATTCCCATGTGGCTCCGGACGATCAAGTAGCATTTTGTACATATCGTCAAAGCCAAGACGCTCATCCAGCCAAGCATATAGTTTTTTCATCATGATTCGTTAACCTCTCTGTTATATGCAGGGAATTTGATGAAAAGATTGCCCTCTTCAAGTTGCGTTTCAAAACGATCTAATTCGGTCGGTGGAGGTCCGGCATGTACATCACCGTCAATCCCAAATTGGGCATTATGACACGGACAAACATACTCTTGCCGTTCTTCTTCCCAATTAACGCTACAACTCAAATGCGTACAGCGATTAGAAAGCACAAGTAAATCGCTTTCTGATTTTCGGATAACAAAACCGCCATAGCTATTCACCGTTTTCTCCCAGCCGTTGATATTCGAGCGGGTGAATGAAAATAGTTTCGGTGAGCCTACAGGATAATTTTCTAAAGGACCAAGCGGAATCCATGCCTCGGAAGTCTGTACATTAAGTGCCGGATCAATCAAATAGCTGATGATCGGGATACCCAAAGCCGCACCCATAATAGTGCCGAGCGTAGCTGTAACAACCTTAACAAAATCCCGCCGGCTTATTCGATGTGAACTTGCCATGCGCGCCTCCTTAATAATTTGCTTTAAAAAAGATATAGTGATTGGACATTGCGATTATAAGGGTCTACTTAATCTTTATTAGAGGAAGTCTGAAACTAAATATCCGTGCAAATCGTCACTTTCTGCGATTTTGCCTGAATGGGATAATAGTACACTATACTTTAAAGTTATTTTTATTGGATGAAAAGCTCGGCAACGCGCGTGACCTTGAACTTGCGTGCCGACTCCCAAGGTTTCTTTGGCATAAACTTTTTTTCCGCTCACACCGCATCCCCGTCTTGGGAAGGGCAAGCAAGCCCAAAACAAGAGCGAAGCGGTTTTACATCCATCTAAAAAACTTTATTTCCCCACCATCCCAAAATCCTATTGCAGGAGGCGCAAATGGCTCTAAATCGGAAAGTTAGTTTCTTAACGGGACTAAAATATAAAGGAGGCGGTCCAATGTGGGCGTGGATTCTACATCGCACCAGTGGCTTAGCCATGGTAACTTTTGTAGGACTTCACATCCTTGCCGGTTTTCTTACACAACAATTTGGCAGTGAGGTTGGATTATCTATTAACATCATTTATGAAAACTGGTTTTTCCAACTGGTCATTTTCTCTCTAGTCATCTTCCATGCGGTAAATGGCTTGCGGGTTGTTCTTTTAGATCTTGCGCCAAAACTCCTTGAATATCAGCGTGAGATGATTTGGCTTGAGTGGCTCATCATCATTCCGCTTTATGCGCTTATCATTTTTTCCATTCTCAAATACGGCGTATAGGAGGAGATAAATAATGACTTCACGAAAAGTAGCAAAACAGGGTTTTAGCCTCGATTATGTGATGTGGCTCTTCATGCGTCTCTCTGCTTTAGCTCTTTATGCAGTTGGGCTAACGGGGCTCACCTTTGCTCTCGTTATGGGCGCACGCACACAAACGGATATTGGCACACTCATCCGCTGGACTTTTTTCCAAAACCCCAACCATGTTTTTAGCAGTGATTTAATCAATCTTGATGCTTTCATTAATCAGTTTTGGCAAATTATGCAAATCACGGCTGTCTTTTTTGGTGTAACGCACGGCTTAAACGGTCTGCGCATCGTTGTTGAAGATTTTATGGGCAGTACAATTTGGCGCACCTTATGGCGTGGCTTTATTTTCTTCCTATGGATTTTTATGATGCTTGTAGCCGTCTATGTTATTTTGGCTTCATAAAGGAGTGACTCTATGAAAACTCATCAATTTGAAGTCGTCGTAGTCGGAGCAGGTGGTGCGGGTCTCATGGCGGGACTTTACGCATCAAAATCCGCTTCAACGGCTGTAATTTCTAAACTTTACCCCGCACGCTCCCATACCGGAGCCGCTCAAGGCGGAATCGGTGCCGCACTTGGCAACCTCGAGGAAGATCATCCCGAATGGCACACCTACGATACTGTCAAAGGCGCAGATTATATCGGTGATCAAGACGCGATTGAATTCATGTGCAAAGAAGCACCTGAAATCGTCTACGAGTTGGAACATATGGGCTTACCTTTTAGTCGTACTCCCGAAGGGAAAATAGCCCAACGTCCTTTTGGCGGACACATGAACAAAAACACAAATATGCCTGTCCGCCGCGCATGTTACGCCGCTGACCGCACCGGTCACATGATTTTGCAAACACTTTACCAGCAAAGTATTAAGAATAATGTCTCCTTCTATGATGAATTCCAAGTGATGGATATTATCAAAACAGAAGAAGGTGTCGCTGGCGTTGTTGCCCTTGAAATCGCTACCGGCGAGATGCACGTTTTTCATGCAAAATCAGTAATCTTCGCTACCGGCGGCTGGGGACGCGTTTGGGAAATTACTTCGAATGCCTATGCTTATACGGGTGACGGCGTTGCAATAACGCTACGACGTGGCATCCCCGCACAGGATATGGAATTCTATCAATTTCACCCAACTGGAATTTATAAGATGGGCATCCTCATCACCGAAGGCGTACGCGGTGAAGGCGGCGTTCTCATCAACGGCAAAGGCGAACGTTTTA
>CAZERH010000212.1:0-4261 GCA_964515535.1 uncultured Anaerolineaceae bacterium | reverse complement strand
TGCGGTGCGTTCTTTGAAAGGGGTGAATACCAAATCAAGGCGGTTTTGATTATCTTGGAAAATCCACGGTTTCATATAATCCTGTGAGTCATATAGATAAGGAACTTGATCCAGCTTGTGGATTTTCCCATCGACGATAAAGGCATTTTCCGTTGCTTTGCTGATGTCACCAAATCCGCACCCCAGATTGAGACCGATACTGCGTCCATCCTGCAAAAAACCGGACGCGCTCGCCCAATTCCAGAAACTACTATATTCCCAGACACCGCGCCCCCAATCTAGTGAACCAAGTGCTTCATCGGGACGTAGCTCTTCGCGTAAATCGCCATATTGGATATAGCCGGATGCCGGAAGACAGTTGATTTTCGTATTGAAGTAGAAGCGTTTAGGCGGGATGGGAATCACCAAATTCATCGACTGGTGTTCCTTTGCTTGAGTCAAATCTATTTTCGCTTTGATGCCGCGCCCATCATGAAAACTTGCCCAATCAATAAATAGAGTTCGCTTTCCATCTTTAGCCGTGAAAGTTAAACGCACATCCTTCCCTGAAAAAGAGGTTATGCCTTCTGTGCTATTGCGAGGTAACTCAATACCTTTTCCCAGCGGAATAACCAGCCCCTCCTCGTGGAGTTCGCCCGTAGCAAAATCTAGCGTGTAGACAAAGATATTGCCTGCATAACCAAGATCGGCAATTGTAGCGGAGAAGAAACGGCGCGGTGTGAAGACAGCGTAATAATCCCAGCGTTTAACACGCAGGAATTGCAACGATTTCAGCGCATAAAAATTGGCGTTTTCCAGATTACAATCCAAGATTGGATGAGGAGACCAACCCACATTTGCCAACTCTCCGTTGGGTGTAAGCAGGGGACCTTTTTTCCTAATCTCTTTTTGCATAGCGTATTCCTTTGTTTTTTCTTGATATCTAATTCACTGATTTACTGCTTCATTCCGAAAAAATCCTTCGATATGCTTCGCTGGTTTTCATTAATTCTTCGTGATTCCCAATCGCGGCGATTTTGCCTTTTTTGAGCACGATGATCAAATCTGCCCAGCGGATTTGGGAGAGGCGATGCGTGATGAGGAAGGTGGTACGCCCTCTTGCCGCTGAGGCGATGGCGCGCTGGATATTATCTTCGGTTGCGCTGTCGATGGCGGAGGTGGAATCGTCTAAGACAAGGATACGCGGGTCGGTGAGGAAGGCGCGGGCGAGGGCTAATCGCTGACGTTGTCCGCCGCTGAGGGTCACGCCGCGCTCTCCGAGTACGGTTTCATAGCCATTCTCAAAGCCGAGAATAAATTCATGGGCTTGGGCGGATTTGGAGGCGTTGACAATTTCTTCTCTTGTTGCAGAAGGTTTGCCAAAAGCGATATTTTCGGCGATGGAGTTGGAGAAGAGGAAAATATCCTGCTCGATAATGGAGATTTGTTGACGCAGGGAGGCTAAGTTCCAGTCGTGGACATCTACGCCGTCTATGAGGACTTCACCGGCGGTCACATCGTAGGTGCGGTTGAGCAATTTGACGAGGGAGGTTTTACCGGCTCCCGTTTGTCCCACAATCGCGACTGTTTGACCGGGTTGAACGGTGAAGTTGATTCCGTCCAAAACAGAATCGGTTGGGGCATAAGAGAAGTCCACTGAACGGAAGCAAATTTCCCCACGGATGTCTCCGGCGAAGCCATCCGCATTTTGATCAAGATGCGTCTCGCGGTTAATCAATTCTAAAATGCGGCGCGCACTCGCCATCCCCAAAGAGACTTGGGTATAGGCAAAAGTAGAGGCAAAAGTGGGGAATTGGAGCATTTGCAAAAGTCCGACATACGCCACGACTGCGCCGATGGTGATTTCTCCGTTGCGAAAAAGGATGAGGGCATGGAGCAATCCGCCGCCGAGAGCCATCCCGTAGAGAAGCATGGGGATGAAACGCGCTTCGAGGTCACCTTGTTTGACGAAGGCGTTGCGAAAATTGCGAGCTTGGCGATTGAAGCGCGTCACTTCGGATTCTTCTTGCGCCGCGCCTTTGACCGTTTCGACTCCATCAATGGCTTCGGCGAGACGGGTGTTCATTTTTCCGAAAGTGTCGCGTACTTTTTCTGTCACCGGGGAAAGGCTGTGAAGATATTCCCAGAGGGCGATGAAATAGGCGATAGAAAAGAGGGTTGGCGTGAGGAGGAGCGCAGGGTGATATTGGGGGGCGTAGAAAAAAGGCATGGCGAGAAAAGTGAGCGAACCAATGACAAGATTGACACCCGGACTGAACATAAAATTGATTTCCCGCACATCGTTGGTGGCGCGCGCCATCGTATCGCCAACCGGCTGGATATTGTGAAAGGTCATGCTCTTGCCGAGTAGTGAAACATAAAGCTCATCGCGGATATTACGCTCGGTTTTTTGAGCAACCAAATCTGCGCCGAAGTTGCGACCAAGTTGAAGCACACCGCGAATAACCTGAGAAGCGATAATCAGCCACATGATGGGGAGTAATTTTTCAGGCTGTGGAGGTTCAGCAGAGAGGGCATCGAAGGCATCTCCAACGTAGACGGGCAATAGCCCCGCGAGGCTGGCGTTGCCAATCGCACCGACCCAAATCATCAGCCATATCCAGCCATAGCGGTAGACGTGTGAAAATATCCAACGCACGGGGGAGGTGAGATTGGTTTTATGAGGGCGGGAGATGGTGAATTCGGAGGGTGTTGTCATTTTTTATCCACGAGGGAAGATGAAGTTTTTGTGTGCGTATAACGTAGAACGTGTTTTTAAATGGGTCCTGAATTACGCAACCCATTATTTTTTTCAGGAAAGAGATTGTACCATTTTGCTATGATAAAATTCATTTGAAATAGACCAACAATTATTGTCTACCCCTCTACTAGGAGACTCCCCATGTCCGATTTTCTCATCCGCGGCACCCTCGAAGAACTTGACCCCAAAGTATATGAATTAACCCAAATTGAAGCCGAACGCCAAGTGCGTAAGCTGATTATGATCGCCTCCGAGTCGCAGGCTCCGCTTGCCGTGCGGGAGGGATTAGCATCGGCGTTCCAAAATATCTACGCCGAAGGCTACCCCGATGAAGAGACACGCCGCATGACCGAAGATGAAATTCTGGACCATGATGAGCGTCTTTTGCATTATCGCAGATATTCCGACCCGCGCTATTATAAAGGCGTGGAATATGCCGATACTATTGAAGCTCTCGCTCGTCGCCGCGCCGCGGAAGCCTTTGCCGCCAACGGCGTGACAGCAGATGAGATTTACGTCAATGTGCAGGCACTTTCGGGGGGACCCGCCAATAATGCCGTTTACCACGCCCTCGTTCAACCCGGCGATACTGTGATGGGGATGGATTTGCTCCACGGCGGGCATCTTTCGCACGGTTCGCGCGTTAATCGCTCCGGCAAGTATTACCATATCGTCAGCTACGGGATTGACGAAAAAACCGAGCAAATCGATTACGAAGTTGTCCGTCAAATGGCGATAGACAATCAGCCAAAAATGATTATTGCGGGTTACTCCTCTTATTCTTGGGTTCCCGATTGGAAAAAATTCCGTGAAATTGCCGATGAAGTCGGGGCGTATCTGCTCACAGATATTTCTCACATCGGCGGGCTGGTCGCGGCGGGCGTTGTCCCCTCGCCGATTGGCATCGCGGACGTGGTCATGTCCACCACGCATAAATCGTTGCACGGACCTCGCGGCGCGGTGCTGATGACCACCAATCGCGCCATTGCCCGCAAAATTGACCGTGCCGTTTTCCCCGGCGAGCAGGGCGGACCTCATGTCAACACTTTTGTCGGGCTGGCTCTCGCTTTCAAACTTGCCCGCACCGAAGAGTATAAAAAACTCCAACAACAAACCCTCGATAACGCCAAAGCGATGGTCGACCAATTCCAAAAACGCGGTCTCAAAGTGCCTTTTGGCGGCACCGACACCCATCTCATCAATATCGACTGCCGAAGCATCAAAGGTGCGGACGGCGCGACCCTCAGCGGCGATATGGCATCCCGAATTCTCGATATTGCCGGTTTGGTCATCAATCGCAACACCATTCCGGGCGATAAATCTGCTTTAGCGCCTTCTGGAATTCGTCTCGGCACGCCGTGGATTACGCAACGTGGTTTTGATGAGGCAAAATCACGGGAATTAGCGAACGTGATTGCCGATGTTTTACTTGGTTGCCAACCCTATTTTATGGATGTGCCAAAGAAGCGGAAACCCCAACGCCGTGCGAACATTGATTTCGGCTTGCTCAACGAAGCCAAA
>CAZERH010000211.1:0-4267 GCA_964515535.1 uncultured Anaerolineaceae bacterium | reverse complement strand
TTACGCAAGCTGGGAGTTAAAAGTTCCGTTTTCAGGAGTCTCTATATTAGATTAGGATAATATGTTCGCTCTACTGCTGTATAATAAGGCTACACTTAAAAGTAAAGGAAAAACGATGGAATTAATAGAATTTATCGCCAAATTTGAAGAAATCAAAGCTATGGGTTGGGTTAAGTCAAAAAGGAAAGGTCCAACGGGCATTGGACATACTTTAGAAGAATTGCTTGATATACCAGAGAACAATATCGCTACGCCAGATTTGGGCAAAATTGAACTCAAGGCACACCGTATTAATTCTACGTCAATGATTACGCTTTTCACTTTCAACCGTAAGGTCTGGAAAATGCAACCACTTGAAGCGATTAAAAAATACGGCACGCTAGATGATAATGGCAGATTGGGCATGTATTTCACCATGTCACAAAAGCCAAATCGAACAGGCTTATTTTTGCATATTGAAGATGATGCTATTTCAGTGCGCCATATTTCAGGGGAAATTATAGCAGAATGGCAATTAGATTCTCTAGCAGAGAGATTTATGCAGAAATTTCCTGCTATGATTTTTGTGAGTGCATTAAGCGAAACAGATGGGAAAGCCGAATGGTTTAAGTTTAACCGTGCACAATTTTTAACGGGAACATCAAAGGAAGTTGTTCGTAACCAAATTCTTTCAGGAAATATTTTGATTGATTTACGTCTCCATGATAAAGGAACACGCGCACGTAATCATGGAACAGGATTTAGCGCGCATGTGAACAAACTCCCTATGTTATTTACTGACGTGAAGGATTTGTGAAATGTTATTAGAAGCACAATTGTCTTTCATAAAAAATAAAAGAAAAAATGCAGTTTCTGATGATTGGACTTTTAATAAAGCCCAAACACATGAATTATCCCACTGTTTTCACGATTATCCTGCGCGGATGATTCCACAAATTGCAGGAAAATTGCTCGACTTATTTGGACACAACGCAAATATCTTGTTTGATCCTTATTGCGGGACAGGAACATCTTTAGCCGAAGCCAACATACGCGGCATTAATGCCATTGGCACTGATTTGAATCCTCTTGCAAGACTTATCGCAAGAGCAAAAACTACTCCTTTCTATATTGAAGATGTCGAAGAAAGAATTGCTCAGTTTAATCGTATTGCTCTTGAAAATAAATTATTAAAAATTGGCGAGATAAAAAAAATATATGGAATTCCTAATTTAGACTTTTGGTTTAAACCAGAAGTTACTCAATCTTTATTAGCTATTCGTACTTTTATTCAAGAAACAAAAAATGAGACAACGCGCTTGTTTTTCCAAATAGCTTTTAGTGAAACTGTGCGAGAAAGCTCAAATACTCGCAATGGTGAATTCAAACTATATCGTTATAGCAAGAAAAAATTGGAAAGTTTTTCTCCCGATGTTTATGAAATTATGGTTGGAAAACTTCAAAGAAACCTTAGGGGGGCAAAACAATACAAAGCCATTATAGATAATTTTAAAAATCCCCCCTTTGCAAAAATTTGTAGCTTTAATACAGGAGAAGATATCCCTACTGAGTTTATTTCTTCCGAAAGTGTAGATATTGTCGTTACATCCCCTCCCTACGGGGATTCTCGAACAACGGTTGCTTATGGGCAATACTCTCGTTTATCTGCGGCGTGGCTAGAACTTGAAGAACCTGGAAAAATTGATAATAAACTAATGGGCGGCATTAAAAGTAAAAGTATTTCAATTTTTCCATCAGAAGCACTTAATGAAAAAATCGAAGCAATTCGACAAGATAATGAAAAAAGAGCCTTAGAAGTTGTTTCATTTTATAAAGATTTATATGATTCTATGGAAAATGTCACTAATATTATTAAGCCTCAAGGCTACTCTTGTTATGTGGTTGGGAACAGAACTGTTAGGGGAAACATTTTGCCAACAAATATTGTTATTAGAGATTTTTTTGAAAGTTTTGGAATGAAGTATGTAGAAACTTTTAAGCGTTCTATTCCTAATAAGCGTATGCCTGCTAAGAATAGTCCAAGTAACAAAAAGGGTGAATTAGAAAGCACAATGACAAAAGAATATATTGTAGTTATGCAAAAAACGTAATTTCTCTTTTTATGCAAGAAGAAAGAGCAGTATCACAAAAGCCACCCCGCAACCAACCACTGAAAGCTAAATACTAAAAACTGGAAACCAAACATGACCACCGATACAAAAAAAATCATCTACTCTATGAATCGCGTTGGGCGCATCTACCAGCCCAATAACAAAAAAGTCCTCCGAGATATATCGCTCGGCTTCTATTACGGCGCAAAAATCGGCGTGCTGGGGCTGAACGGCTCAGGCAAATCCACTCTTCTGCGTATCATGGCAGGCATTGACCAAGACTATATCGGCGAGATTGCGATGAGCAAAGGCTACACGGTCGGCTATTTGGAGCAGGAACCGCAACTCGACAAGTCCAAAACCGTAATCGAGATTGTCAAAGAAGCCGTCCAGCCGATTGTTGATCAGCTTGCCCGTTACGAAGCCTTAAACGAAGAATTCGCCGAGCCGGATGCCGACTTCGATGCTTTAATCGCCGAGCAAGCCAAACTTCAGGATAGTCTCGATCACGCCGATGCTTGGAATCTGGATTCCCGTTTGGATTTGGCGATGGGCGCGCTGAGATGCCCGCCCGCGGATACCTCCATCCAAACATTATCCGGCGGTGAACTTCGCCGCGTCGCCCTCACCCGAATCTTGCTACTGGAACCCGACATCCTCCTGTTGGACGAACCGACCAACCATCTCGACGCCGAATCGATTGCGTGGCTCGAACATCATCTCCGCCAATACAAGGGGACGGTGATCGCCGTGACCCACGACCGCTATTTTCTCGACAACGTAGCCGAATGGATTCTTGAACTCGATCGCGGCTATGGCATCCCGTGGAAAGGAAATTACTCTTCTTGGCTAGAGCAAAAAGAAGAGCGATTGCGTAAAGAAGAAAAGAGCGAAAGCAAACGTCAAAAAACGCTCCAACGTGAATTGGAATGGATTCGAATGTCACCGAAAGCGCGTCAAAGCAAAGGGCAGGCGCGCGTGAATGCCTACGAAAATTTGCTCTCGCAAGAAAGCGAAGAACGGCGCGCAAAACTGGAAATTTACATCCCGCCCGGACCGCGTTTGGGCGATATTGTGATTAATCTCGAAAATATCTCCAAAGCCTACGGCGAAAAACTTCTGCTCGAAAACTTTAGTGCAGAAATTCGTCCCGGCTCTATAGTTGGCATAGTGGGACCCAACGGTGCGGGCAAAACAACTTTGCTCAAAATAATTACGGGCGAAGAAAAACAAGATTCGGGAAATATCAAAATCGGCGAGACGGTGAAAATGGCGTATGTAGACCAAGCCCGCTCTCTCAACCCCGAAAAAACTGTCTGGGAGGAAATCTCAGGGGGCGCAGATAATATCGTCCTCGGCGAACGCAAGATGAATTCACGCGCGTACGTCTCCACCTTCAATTTTTCGGGCACTGACCAGCAGAAAAAAGTCGGGGTGCTTTCGGGCGGCGAGCGGAATCGAGTCCACACCGCCAAAATGCTCACCGAAGGTGCAAACGTGATTCTCCTCGATGAGCCGACCAACGACCTAGATGTAAACACCCTCCGCGCCCTTGAAGAAGCGATAGAAAACTTCGCCGGTTGTGCGGTAGTGGTTAGCCATGACCGCTGGTTTTTGGATCGAATTTGTACCCACATTCTCGCTTTTGAAGGCGATTCTCAAGCGCGCTTGTTCTTGGGAAATTGGTCGGATTACGAAGCGGATTACCATAAGCGTTACGGCAAATCGGTGGATGTGCCGAAAAGTGTGAAATATAGGACGTTGAAAAGAGAATAGTAGGGGCAACGGCTGTTCGCCTCTACTTAAACGATTATCGCAGACAGGGCGGATTTTCATGGATTTAAAAAAACGGTTTTGACGCAAAACGTCAAAACCGTTTTTCTTTGTGCTTCTTCGTGTACTTCGTGGTGAAATTTTTTAAGGCTGATAAACCCGCGTCTCCGGCTTAAATGCCGCCCACGAGAACCAGAAGTGATTGACAGAAACCACGGGAATGAGCATTTCACCCTTTAGATCGCCCTCAATCGCTTCGCCGAAAATGCTCCAAGTACTCCCTGTTTCTTCATCGTAAATCACGCTATCTTTCGCGAAAAAAGTTTTTCCTTGTGATAAATAAGCTACGGCGGAACCGACATCTTGCCCGGATTCGATAAAGGCTGTATCCAAAGCGGAAGCCA
>CAZERH010000210.1:0-4274 GCA_964515535.1 uncultured Anaerolineaceae bacterium | reverse complement strand
GGTAAAAAGGGGCACAAAATCTTGCAGGTTATTTAATTCTCGCTCATAAGCAATTACGAATCTATTTTCTCCCGCTTTCTTCATTCAAGTTTTTCAACGTCTCCACCAACTCGCTACGCAAGGCGTTTTTTGACATTCTCCACGCCCAATTCCCCCCCAGACGACCGGGATAGTTCATGCGCGCCTCCGTACCTAAATTGAGAAAATCCTGCATAGGAGCAAGAACAAAATCAGCTCTTGATTTCCACAAGGCGCGGATTAAATCCCATGCAAAATCGCGCCCGTCCACGCTAAGATAACGGCGAGAAAAATCTCTCTCATGCTCACTCGCAGATTCATACCAACCGCGCGCGGTGTCGTTATCATGCGTCCCCGTATAGGCAACACAATTTTCAGGATAATGATGCGGCAAAAAAGGATTGCTTTCATCTGAAAAAGCAAACTGAAAAATTTTCATTCCCGGCAAATCAAATTGGTCTCTCAACTCAAAAACATCGGGGGTGATTTCACCCAAATCTTCGGCGATGATAGACAGGTCGCCTAATTCGGCTTTGAGGGTGGCAAATAAATCTGCACCGGGACCGGGGACCCAACGCCCATTTTCTGCGGTCGGTTCACCGGCAGGAATTTCCCAATATCCCGCGAAACCGCGAAAGTGGTCTAGGCGCACAATATCCACCATATTGAGAATAGCGCGCATCCGTTTTACCCACCATGCGTAATTTTCTTCTTTATGTTTTTGCCAATCGTATAGCGGATTTCCCCATAATTGTCCGGTTTTTGAAAAATAATCGGGGGGTACGCCCGCAACTACGCTAGGATTTTTCCTCTCATCTAAAAAGAAAAGTTCGGGGTTTACCCACACATCGGCACTATCGTAAGAAACAAAGATAGGAATATCGCCGATAATTTTTATATTTTTAGCATTAGCGTATTCTCGAAGAGCATCCCATTGACGAAAAAAGAGAAATTGGTAAAAGATGAAGCGTTCGATAGCCGATTTTAATTCTTTTCTTGCTGTGACCAGCGCAGTTTTTTCTCGGTTGCGAAGGTTTTCGTCCCAGCCTGCCCATGAAGCCCCCCCGTTTGCTTCTTTGATAGCTCTAAAGAGGGCGTAATCTTCTACCCAATGGCTGTTTTTCTCGCGGAAAAAGTTGAAGTCACGGCGAGCAAGCTGAGGGTCACGCGCGGCACGCACAAAGGCTTTTTCGAGCAGATTTAACTTCCAGCCAATAACCCGCCCGTAGTTCACGCGTCCACCCAAATCGTCCAAATCTGTCGGTAAATCGTTAGGATGGAGTAATCCCTTTTCGAGCAAAAAATCGGGGCTAATCAGGTAGGAATTTCCCGCATAGGTAGAAAAAGATTGATAGGGAGAATCACCGTAGCCGGTGGGACCCAGCGGGAGCGTTTGCCAAAGTTGACAGCCCGCGTTGTGCAGAAAATCAACAAATTCATAAGCCGATTTGCCGAGATCACCGATGCCGTAGCGGTTGGGCAGGCTGGTGGGGTGAAGGAGGATGCCTGAGGAGCGAGAAAGATGCATTAAATGAAAAATCTGATGAGTCGTGAAGCCCCGTCAGATTGACTAAAGTGATTTATATAATGCCGCATATTGTTTTGCTGAATTTTTCCATGAAAAATCTTCTGCCATTGCGTTGCGTTGCATAGTTTGCCAATGATTGCTGTTTTCGTAAACTTTAAGGGCTTCTCGGATGGATTTCATGAGAGATTTTTTGTTTTCTCCTTTAAAAAGGAAGCCTGTTTCTCCGTGCTTGATGGTATCTTTTAAGCCACCGGTGGCACGAGCGATGGGGATACAGCCATAGCGCATGGCGACCATTTGCGAAAGTCCGCACGGTTCATAACGTGAGGGCATTAAAAACATATCGGTACCGGCATAAATTTTGCGTGCCAGCCGATCATCGTACTTAATTTCTACCTTTACACGATCCGGAAATAGCTTTTCAAGACGTTTTGCCTGTTTTTCTATTGCAAAATCTCCCGTGCCTAAGATAACTGCTTGCCAAGATTTTTTCCCAAGTTTGGCGAGCGCATTAATGGCTAAATCGATTCCCTTCTGTGCGGTCATGCGGGATACAATCCCAAAAAGCGGAATAGATGAATCTATATCTAACCCCATTAATTGTTGCAATCCGGCTTTATTCCACGAGCGTTCTTCTAAAGTCTCGGCGGAATAATTTGTTGGAATCGCTGAATCTTTTGCCGGATCATAACTCTCAGCATCAATCCCATTAATAATACCTGTTAGAGAATCTTTGTGATCTTTCAAGTAATTTTCTAGCCCTGCCCCAAATTTTTTCGTTAGCATCTCTTCTGCGTAGGTTGGTGAAACAGCCACATTTCTCTTCGATGCCCACAACCCCAAAGGCAAAGGTTGTGCACGAGCCCATTTCGGCAAATCGGTTTGAGAAAGAGGTAAACTATAAGCCGCTAAACGTCCTGTAATATCGGGACCTAAAAAGGGTAAGTTATGAACGGTAAGCAAAGATTGAGTCGCCTGCATTTCCCCGTCCCAATGCTTAATTTGTAAAGCATAAGCTGTCAAAGCCGTATGCCAATCGTTAGCGTGGATAATATCCGGTTCCCAATCAATATATTTGGACATTTCCAGAGATGCGAGCGAAAAGAAGGTATACTTTTCGCCATCTAAGGCTGAATTAGCAGAGTATACTGATGCACTGGTTGTAATTGGCTCCCCCGAAATAAAATAAACGGGCAAATTACCCGATTTTGATTCAAAAACTTGAACGTTCACCTCAGCACCAGACCGCATTAGCGAAAAACTAGCAATAGGTCGCAATGTTGCCGCTTCGGTACGAATAACCATGTGCAGGGGAATCGCCAAACGCACATCCAATTTTACGCCGCCCGCATCTTCCTCAGACAATGCACGCAAGGCTCTCGGCAACGCCCCCGCTACATCGGCTAAACCGCCAATTTTCACAAAAGGCGTAGCTTCCGCCGCCAAAAATAATACTTTAAGTGTTTTAGACATAGCCCTATTGTACAACGAAAAAAAGATTTTTGAAGGCTAAAAACAGAAATTAACAAATATGCAAACTCAACTTCCCACCCCCTCAAAAAAACGAATTGCTCTTCACGTCACACCCGCCGCGGAGCGCGCTATTAAAAGCGGACACCCATGGCTCTACGAAAATGCCATTACATCCCAAAGTCATGTAGGCAAAACAGGAGATTTAGCCGTCATTTTCGATAAAAAACGCAAATTTCTGGGGATTGGCTTATACGACCCCAATTCGATAATCCGCGTGCGCCTCTTACGCGTCTTGACGCCTGCTTCCATTGGTCAACCTTTTTTTGAAGAAAAGCTAAATACCGCTAATCAACGCCGCGCCCCATTACGCCGTGCCAAAAGAAAAACAAACGGATACCGACTCTTGCACGGTGAAAACGATGGGATGCCCGGCATCATCATCGACCGCTACGCAGAGACTGCCGTAATCAAACTCTACACCCCGGCATGGATTCCGCATCTGCGCGATGTACTTGGCGCATTAGAAAGCATCTTCCCCGCCAAAAGACTTATTCTCCGTCTCAGTGATAGCCTCAAAGAAAATAAATATAATCTTCATGATGGCATGATTCTCGTTGGAGAAGAAATAGATTCCCCCATCATCTTCCATGAAAACGGCTTGAAATTTGAAGTCGATCCCATCCATGGTCAAAAAACCGGTTTTTTTCTCGACCAGCGCGAAAATCGTATGCGCGTGGAGAAATTAGCAAGGGGAAAACGTGTCCTAAACGCCTTCTCCTACACGGGCGGATTTTCCGTTTACGCCGCGCGAGGGGGCGCAAAAAAAGTAATCAGTTTAGATGCGAGCAAACCCGCAGTGGATGCCTCAAGACGAAATTTTGCACTCAATTTTAAAGACTCTGACCTACACGAAGGAATAATCGGCAATGCCTTCGAAGTAATGACCCAAATGCAAAAAAGTAATCGTCTTTTTGAAATGGTCATTATTGACCCGCCCTCTTTTGCACATAAAAAATCTCAAGTCGAGGGAGCCATTCTCGCCTATAAAAAATTAACTCGGCTGGGATTAAACCTCCTCGCCCCAAAAGGGATTCTCGTCCAAGCCTCCTGCTCAAGCCGAGTAGAGACCGAACTCTTCTTCAACACCATCCATATTGTTGCGCGTCAGGCAAAGCGACCGTTAAAGGAAATTGAACGCAGTAGCCACGCACTAGATCACCCAATTGCCTTCGCCGAGGGAGAATACCTGAAATGC
>CAZERH010000209.1:3197-4344 GCA_964515535.1 uncultured Anaerolineaceae bacterium | reverse complement strand
TCCCCGGCGTAGCAACAATAGGAGCACTTATTGCATTTATAAGCATTTGGGTTAATCGTAAAGGGAAATATATATTAAGCGTTCAGATGCTGATAATGACACAAGCATTAATCACTGTTTTCGTGGCAGTTCTACTTACCGAAGTTGGGCTTGCATTGGGAACATCATTAATTCTAATTACCTTTGCTATTGGTTCTTATGCATTACCTACCGATAAAGTACGCCCTCTTTACATAGGGGCTGGTTTAGTTGCAGGATTTGTAATTTTACTAGATGTTTTTATGCCCTTTGAACGCTTCAGAATTGCAGGTGTTGGCTCACTTTCTTATAAGATAGTTTTAGGGCTAGCCTTAGTCTTCGGCATATTAATCATGCTCCAGTTCCGTAACTATACCTTGCGGACGAAAGTTCTAATCTCTTTTATCGGGGTTTCTCTAATCACTGTTAGCGCAATAACAGCTATTCTGGTCAATCGTAACACCAAAGCACTAGAGGATGATGCCTTCGCTAAACTTTCAGCCGTACAAACAATTAAACACAATCAAATTGTAAGCTATCTGGATGAACGTAAAGATGATATAGAAGCATTATCTGTAACGGTAGATTCACTATTTCACAACGCTCTTCATCAACTCCAAACAATTAACACACTTAAATATAAAGAAATCACCACCCTCTTTAAAAAATGGGATGTAGACATTGTTGATTTTTCAGTTCGTCCGGGACTGATTAGTAGCATGGACAAATTATCATCCGGATTCCAAGACATAGGAACGGAGCAGGCGCGCGATCTCTATTTAGGGAAAGGGGATATAGAATCTGCCGGCGATGATAGTACATACAGCGCGGCGCACCAAAGTAGGCATAACTTTTTTACCGAATACACCCAAATACATGGATATAAAAATCTCATTCTAATAGATACTAGGGGTAATCTCGTTTATAGTATTCATAAGGGAGACAGTTTTGGCACAAATTTAGTTTCCGGTTTATATAAAGACACTAATTTGGCAGAGCTTTATTCAAATCTAATTAATGCCAAAACAGGAGAAACCTACATAGCCGATATCGCTCTCTTTGAAGGTGAATATGTCATGTTTATCGGCACCCCCATCTATCAAGGTTCTACACTAAAAGGAATTTTAGT
>CAZERH010000209.1:1390-3097 GCA_964515535.1 uncultured Anaerolineaceae bacterium | reverse complement strand
ATTTTGTAGACTTTGCTTTCTACACCCCATCCGGCAAACCAGCCGCTTTTGTTGGTGCCCCTTTGTTGCATGATGGTAGCGATATTGAATTGTATGTAGTAGCTCAACTTCCCCTGACGCAATTCGACTCTATTATGACAGAAAATACGGGGTTAGGAGAAAGCGGTGAAACCTATCTGATAGGTCCTGATCAACTTTGGCGGAGCGACTCGCGTTTCTTAGATGACCTAGGAGTAAAAACAACCGTTCTGGAAGAAAACTTTAAGGTAGACACGGTTGCATCACGTTCGGCTTTAAGCGGTGACAATGGACAAGGCATTATTCAAGACTACCGTGATACTTCAGTGCTAAGCGTTTGGTCTTCCATTGAAGTTGCCGAACCGGACGAGGCACGTCCCGAAGGACAACATTGGGCGGTTATTGCCCAAATTAATGAAAGCGAAATAGCCGAACCTGCCCAAGAGGCGGTTCGACTTGCCACAGGAATTGCACTTCTAATTATGATTATGGTAGCGGGTACCGCCGTAGGGTTAACTCAGGTGTTGATCTCTCCGATTATCAACCTTACAGGAATTGCCGAAGAGTTCGCTAAAGGCAATCTCAAGGCACAAGCACCTGTAGAAACAGAAGACGAAGTTGGCACACTCTCTCTTGCCTTTAACTCTATGGCAAAGCAGTTACGTAATACGCTAGAAGGCTTAGAACTGCGCGTTGCCGAACGTACCCGCGCGCTCGAAACCTCTACCGAAGTGAGCCGCCGCCTCTCTACCATTCTTGATAAAAACGAATTGGTCAGCGAGGTTGTAAACCAGCTGGTTTCTGCTTTTGGTTATTATTATGCTCATATTTATCTCTTTGAAGAGGATAAAAACACACTAATAATGAAAGGTGGCACGGGAGAGGCTGGCAAAGTGCTTCTCTCTCGCGGTCACACCATCCCTAAAGGGCGCGGGCTTGTAGGGCGTGCCGCAGAAAACAATCAAGTTGTTCTCGTTGGCGATACCCTAAACGAAGAAGGCTGGTTGCCCAATGACCTACTCCCTGAAACTCGTTCTGAGATTGCCATACCCATCGCTATCGGTGACGAGGTACTAGGCGTTTTTGATGTTCAGCATAATGTAGTCAACGGGCTAACGGATGAAGATGCAGAACTGATGCAATCGATCGCCAACCAAGTCGCAGTCGCCCTCCAAAATATCGAATCCTACGAGGCAACTCAACACCGTGCAAAACACGAGGCTTTGATAAGCAAAATTACGCAAGAAATCCAAAGCACAACTTCGGTGGAAGACGCCCTTAAAGTAGCCGTTCGAGAACTTGGACGTGTGTTAGATGCAGACACTAGCATAAAATTGAAATAGCCTTTGCTTCGAATAAGGTGCTGTATAGGATGAAGAGCATTCGGAACACTTCTGTCCCTAACTTGCGTGCCATTAATCAACATTGGTTTGAAGAGATGCGTAATTTTGCTCACGCTGAGAAGATATTCAAGAATCGGCAACCAAGCCTAAAACAAGCATGACGCGGTTTTTTATCCGTGAGAGACAAATTAATGATAATAAAAAATAATATTAAAATATATGGAGGCTCAAAATAATGAAAAAACTACTCCCCCTTATCACACTGGTTTTTATAATCAGCATAGCCTTAGCGGGTTGCGGTCCTAAAGATGTAACTTTAGAGATTTACGCCGGGGATGCTCTTCGC
>CAZERH010000209.1:0-1290 GCA_964515535.1 uncultured Anaerolineaceae bacterium | reverse complement strand
TTATTGATATTCCTCATCATGGCATTATTGCTTGGAACATCATTTGTCTATACCCGGAACGCAGAGCAATTAGCTAGCATCAGTGACAGACGCAGGCTTAATCAGATAGTGGCAGGCACTAGTGATAAGTTGGCTCTAAGTAAGTTGATTTTACAATCCGATTTGCCCGATAAAAACAAAACAATCGCTGAGTTGCTTGACGATATTTTTTTAGCACAAACAACAATTAATGCTATAGTAAAACTTGAAGCACATCCTGAAGCAAACGCCTCTCTTAGAGAATTACAGACTTATTTGGTTGAAGTGGATTTACTGCTCTCTAGGTTACATCTTCGTTTAACAACGGGTGAAGAGTTAAGCTCGGATGATCATCTCCTTTTGGAGCAGTTAGATAGTACCGCTGATAGTATTACCTTTACTATGCAAGAATATGAAAGCCACTTGCAAGAAGATGTGGGGAAAATTGAAACAGAAACACGATTGTTAGAAAACAGTGTTTCTGTTGTAATGGTAATTATCGTTATTGCTTCTTCTTTAGTAGTTTATTTTTACATTTTGCGTCCAATTAATACTCTTACAAAGGCGGCGAAGGAATATGGACAAGGCAATTACGAATATGAAATTAACATTCGCGGTAGAGATGAGCTTGGACAATTAGGAAACTCTTTTCAGAAAATGAGTAACCAGATTAGCACGCTAATCCACACCCAAGAGCAAACCATTGCGGCTCGAACTCGAGCCCTTGAAACTTCTACAGAAGTTAGTCGTCGCCTCTCTACAATTCTCAATCGGGAAGAGCTCGTAAAAGAAGTTGTTGAACAGTTAGTAACCGCTTTCAATTATTACTATGCCCATATTTATCTTTTTGAAGAAGATAAAAACACCTTAGTTATGAAAGGGGGCACAGGCGAGGCGGGACAAGTGCTTCTTGCACGCGGTCACACCATCCCCAAAGGGCGTGGTCTTGTGGGCAGAGCGGCAGAAAGAAATAAAACTATTTTGGTTGGCGATACCCTCAACGAGGAAGGCTGGCTTCCTAATGAACTTCTTCCAGAAACACGTTCTGAGTGTGCCGTCCCTATCGCTATTGGAGATAAAGTTTTAGGCGTTTTCGATGTTCAACATAATATCGTTGACGGTATTAATGAAGAAGATGCAAATTTGCTACAAGGTGTTGCAAACCAAGTTGCTATTGCTATACAAAATGCGCGTTCCTACGAAGATTCGCGTTCACGGGCTAATCTTGAGTCTCTCACCAATACCATCAACCAAAAGATTCAACGAGCAACA
>CAZERH010000208.1:0-4352 GCA_964515535.1 uncultured Anaerolineaceae bacterium | reverse complement strand
GCTAATTTGATATTGGTTGCCGCAATGCCGAGAAAATCATTTCCTTCCCACATGGGCATAACCGTTGTAGCAACAGCTTGATTTGTGGTGGGGGAAATACGTCCCTTAGAGACGAGTGGTTCTTTGCTTAGCAATGCTTTTTTATAATAATCTCTGAAAGAAAAATCTTCTCCTATGGTCGCGTTTTCGCCAATTGGGTAATGGTAGAGCATTTTTCCTTTGCTGTCTAAGCGGTATATCAAATTTACGTCGGGGCGAGTTTGGAGAAAGGCTGAGAAGACCTCTTCCATTTGCTCTATATCTTCCTTTAGCACGCTGGGATGTTGCGATAAGCCTTCAACGGCGCGCATAGATTGATTAATAGAGAGGTCGGTTTCGAGTGCGATAGCACGCGCCAGAGAAAGGTCGTTTGCTTTTACGTTTGCTTGAATTTGTTGACCGGCGAGCTGATCGAATCCGAAAAGAATGATTAATGCGGGGATAATAATCAACAAATAGAGCGTGAGCAGTTGCACGCCCAAATCTTTGAGGGGGGAGAGCCAACGACGTACCATTGAGTTATTGAGGAATTAGCCAATCTAGGGAGGTGGTGCCAGCATAAGCAAATGCGGTTGCTTTTATCATTTGCCCGATCCAGCAGGCGAAGAGAAATTTTTTTACGGGGATGCGTGCCGCACCTGCGGCAATCCCGGCTAGGTCAAAGAAAGGGTTGGGAAGCGCGGCTAAGATAAGGATCGCGAGCGTCCCGTGTTTATCTATCCACGGGGAGATGCGTTCATAAATATCCATTCGCTCAACAACGACTTGTCCGCTAAATCCTGCCATATATCCGGAGAGTTCACCGATTGCCGCGCCTGTGCTTGCCGCTAGGGCAACGCCAAGTGGGTGAAAAATGCCGCCCATAGTGAAAACGACCGCGAGGCTGGGGGCAGGTAGAAGGACGGTTGCGTAGGATAGTAGGGCAATTAGAAAAATGCCGGGGTAGGCGTAACCGGCAAATTGCTCTACTTGGTCACGAATAGAGAAAATAAAAACGCTTATCCCGATTACGGCAAATAGACTTAAGCCGCGCAGTAGAGATAAGCGTTTTTTTTCATCCATCAATTAGGCTTCAGTGATGGTGATGGAGTTGATTTTGGTGCCGTTCTTAACAGCCATGAGAACATCCATTCCCCCAGTGACCACGCCGAAAACGCTGTGTTTATTATTGAGATGGGGTGTGGGAACGTGGGTGATAAAAAATTGTGAGCCGTTTGTGCCGGGACCCGCATTTGCCATCGAGAGGATGCCGGGTTTATCATGTTTTAGTTCGGGGTGAAACTCATCGGCGAATCTGTAGCCGGGACCGCCGCGTCCAGTGCCGGTTGGGTCACCTCCTTGCGCCATGAAGTCATTGATCACTCGGTGGAAGGTGATATTGTCGTAGAAGCTTTCTCTGGCTAAAAAGACGAAATTATTGACGGTTTTAGGGGTTTTATTAGCAAAAAGTTCTACTATAATATCGCCTTCACCGGTAGAGATGGTGGCTGTGTAGCTTTTTGCGGGGTCAATTTGCATTTCGGGGGCGGAAGTCCATTCTTGTGGGGACATATTTTTTTTCCTTATTATTTGTAACTATTCAGCGTAGCTGTTGATTGAGTAGGATGATGGTATTATCATCGTCGGTATCGAAATCAAGGCGAAGCGGTGGCGTTTGGAAACACCGTTTTTGGTTTCGATACATCTGACGATAAGACTGTCAGGCTACTCAACCAGCGAACTGGATTTGCTAGTTGAGCAGTTACTTATATTTTTATAAAAGCGATTCGATTTGCGCGACGACCATATCCAGCGCGGCGGCATTAAAACCGCCTTCGGGGATAATCACGTCTGCGTATCGCTTAGATGGCTCAACAAATTCTAAGTGCATCGGGCGCACCGTTGAGAGATATTGCTGAATAACACTGTCGGTGGTTCGTCCGCGCTCGGCAATATCTCGTTCTAAGCGGCGGATAAAGCGGATGTCGTCATCGGTATCTACAAAAATTTTTACATCAAAAAGCTCTCGCAAAGCAGATTCTGCGAAGATTAGGATTCCCTCCACGAGAATAACGCCGCGTGGGAGGACGCTGAAACTTTTTTCTGTTCTACTATGTGTGGAGAAATCATATATTGGAACCTCAACTTGCGTGCCCTCTTTCAGCTTGGTGATATGCTGAATCAGCAATTCTGTTTCCAAAGAATTCGGGTGGTCAAAATTGACAGCGGCTTTTTGGGTGGGAGGTAATCCGCTTAAATCTTTATAATAGGCATCATGTTGTAAAAACGCGATTCGCGCCGCACCAACGCGATTTAGAATTTCCTGTGCTACGGTGGTCTTTCCAGACCCTGATCCGCCAGCAATGCCGATAACAAGGGGAGTATGTTTTGAAGCCATTCGCCTATTATACCTGTTTGTGCGAATCAAAAAAAGTGCATTCAAAAATTTTGAACGCACTTTTTAGATGAGAAAATCATTTTAAGATTTTTAATAGAAGGAAACTTTACCCAAACAAATTATTTAGATGCCAGCCAAATAAGCTAATCCGACAGTTCCCGGACCAACATGCGTGCCTATTACTGGGCTAACTTCTGAGCGAATCACTTCTACAATATCTAATTCTTGTTGAGCTAGTTTTAAAAGAGCATCTGCCTCTTCGGGTGCATTCGCGTTAAGTGTTGCCAGACGAACGGGCGCACGGTCCCCAATTTCGTTTTTGACAATTTCAAGAATACGTAAATGAGCCTTCTTTTTTGTGCGCACGCTTTCCATAGATGCTACAAGTCCCTCCTGCACGGAAAGAATTGGTTTTACTTTCATCGCTGTTCCTATAAAGCGTTTTGCGCCGCCAATTCTGCCTCCACGATGCAAAAATTCGAGAGTATCTACTGCGAAATAGACAGCAACATTGTCGCGTGCTTTTTCGGCGATAGCCAGACAGTCGTTAATATCTGCGCCGTCTTGAGTCGCGCGTGCAACAGCTAAGGCTTGAAATCCCAGCGACATGGAAGTTTGTTTAGAATCAAAAACGTGAATACGATCTTGACCCGTTTTCATTGCGGCGCGTCCTTGCATGGCAGAGTTTATTGTACCTGAGAGTTTTTCTGAAATAAAAATCCCTAGCACATCGTAATCTTCGGCTACTAATTTTTCAAAAGCCTCCTGCATATAGGGAATGGTGACTTGTGAGGTGGACGGCATCACTTTTGTAGTTTTTAAACGTGTGTAAAATTCACTGGGCTGAATATTAACGCCGTCCTTGAATGTTTCTTCGCCCCAAATAACTTCAAGAGGCAAAACCGTTAAATCGTGTTTTGCGACTAAGTCGTCAGGAATATACCCCGTGCTATCGGTAACTATTGCAACTTTTCTAGACATAAGTCCTCCAATTGGCTAATAATAATAATCTTGTACAGGTACTTAACCCGACTGCAATTAGAAAGTTTCTCTAACGTCGGCGGGGGCGTATTGTGCAAAACGTATTCCGTGATGCAAAATAAACCGGCAAATCTCATCCTTCTGCCTCTCGAAACGCCTCATAAGTTCCCAGCAACGCCAGCAAAGTTTGGTCGGTGAACGCGTGGATTTTGGAGAGCATCTCCGTCCAAGATTCTTTGTCTGAAACATGTGCCTCAAGATACACAGCTACCATTGCCTCGATCAATAGATTTCTGAAAAATAAAAAAGCGTGCGTGGCGTCAATAATGCTTAAATTATATCTACGCCCGCGCGAAGCATATTCGTATCCCAACGAATGTGCCTCTGCGATTGCGTCCACGCCCTCTGTCCCCAAATAACTTGCCAAACTTTGCATCAAACTTTTCCCGCTCATCCGATATTTCATTCGGGCATCGTCATCTAGTTTTTGATACCAAGCCTCTGCCTCAAGTTGATTTTCCTCGATTCTAAAACGGATGCGTTTAAGCACATCGTGCAGGGCGTTTTCCGGTTTGATTTCTTTTTTTTGCCGAGAGGTTTGTATCCATAAGACGATCTCCTCTTGCAAAAAACGGCGATGCCCACCCTCCGTGCGATAAACGGGTAAAATTCCCTTATCCGCCCAAACCCGAATCGTGCTGGGATGCACGCCGATGATGGATGCCACTTCACTCAAACTCAACCATTTTGTTTTTTTCTGATTCACAATAAAGACCTTTGAAAATAATCTCGATTTTAAAACGACCAACTTTCAGCGGTATTATAGGTCTGAAAAACAAAAAAACGCCAAATTTGGCGTATTCTCATCATTTTCTTATCAAAAACCTTCGTAAACCTACAAAGGTTTTCTTTTTTTAAGGCTATAGTCTTGCTCTATGCACATTTATTGTTTAGG
>CAZERH010000207.1:0-4379 GCA_964515535.1 uncultured Anaerolineaceae bacterium | reverse complement strand
ACTTTTTCCATCCATAGCTCCCTGCGCCGTCCTCGGCGCAGGCTTCTCATAAACATGCCGCCGAGGACGGCGGCTAGAGCGGGTGCAATTTTATTTAGCCAACACCCGAATTTCTTTGTGATTTGCCTTAAGCAAAAAAAAATCAGTTAGAATAGGGGAAGTTATTCATCTAAACTAGGAGAAACCTATGACTACTTCTACCTCAAGCCCTGCCGAACAAGTGAAAAGTGATATTCGCAGTTTGAAATCATCTTTGAATAATTTAGAAAGCACCGTGCGAATGAGTGATATACGCGATCATGTGGAAGATTTGCAGACTTCCGTTAATGGGATGGATAGACGCATCAAATCCTTACGTGAACACGGCTATGCCTTTGAAAAAGATTTAGAAGAAAAAGCCACCGATTTTGTTGAAGAATGGCAAAGTATAGCCCCCAATATAAAAAGACAAGTCGAAAAAGAAGCCGGCACGCTAGAAAATTCCCTTCGTCCTCTAGAGAGAGAAATTACGCGATTGGCAGGCAACACTGCCTCCCCCGCTAGACTGCGTCCAACGGCAGACAAGTTGAAGTCACGCGTGGAGACGCTGGAAGGTCGCGTAGAGTCGGCAGAGCGGAGCATCCGCGGGGGATACGATCAGTTTAGCGGCGAGGTGCAAAAGGTCGAATCCCATTTATCGCAATTGGAGCAAATGTTAGAGAAGTTTGACGAATCCACTTTCGATTTATTGGCAACCGAAGCGAGCATTATGGCGGTCAAGGCAGTTTGGGCAAAAAACGGAAAAGAGCGCAAAGACGACCCTGAGGGTATTTTATATTTAACCGACCAACGTCTACTTTTTGAGCAAAAGGAAGAGATTGCCACCAAGAAGGTGCTTTTTGTGACCACCGAAAAAAAAATGGTACAAGAATTGCGTTGGGAAGCTCCCGTTGCTCTAATTAAAGAAATAAAAGCCACAAACGAAGGCTTTATGAATAAAGACGATTTTATCAAGGTGAAATTTAGCGGAGACGCACCCTTCGACAGCGTATATCTGCATATCTGGCAAAGCGGTGACGATTGGAAGGCTCTCCTCAAACGCGCCAAAACCAAAGAATTTGACGCGACACGCGCTATAAAAATTGATGATGCGGTCGCTGAAAAAGTTAAAGATGCACCTACACAATGTCCCTCCTGTAGCGGAGCAATTACGCAAAAAATTCTACGCGGCATGGATAGCATCACTTGCGAGTATTGCGGGACGGTGATTCGACTATAGCCTCAAGCGCGGTATAATCGCCTTTCATGAAAACCACATCTTCTATTCGCCACGCGTCCAATAACGATATGTTAAAGCAAATTTTCACCGCGCTCATTGGTGGCATTGCGCTATTTATCATCATTCTTCTCGTTTGGACACTAAGCTATCAACTGATATACGCCGGTCGAATTTTCCCCGGCGTTTCCGTTGCGGGAATAGATTTATCGGGGATGAGTCCGGCTGAGGCATCCGTCACGCTCACACAGCGTTTGATTTTCCCCTATCAGGGACAAATTCTCATGCGAGACGGAGAGCAAATTTGGACAGCATCGCCCGCCGAATTGGGCATGGTCTTCGACTCATCTGCATCTGCCCGCTCCGCCTACCAAGTAGGTCGCTCCGGTGGACTTTTCGGCGCATTTGGCGACCAACTGGATTCGCGCAAATATGGAAAATCTGCCCGTGTGGTCATTATTTTCGACCAACAGGTTGCCTACGCCTACCTGCAAAGGCTTGCGCTCCAAATCAACACTCCCCCCATCGAAGCAACGCTAGATATCCAAGGCACAGAGGTAATTGCCCAACCCGGTCAGATTGGACGTTATATCAATGTGGATGCCTCGCTAATTGCACTAAGTTCACAATTGCAAACTTTTCGAGACGGGGAAGTCGTTTTAATTGTGGATGAACTTCAGCCAAAACTAATGGATGTTTCATCTCAAGCGGATACCGCGCGGGAGATTCTCGCGACACCCTTAACCCTAAACTTGAGCGGCGCAAACGAACAGGAACCCGGTCCCTGGACTTTCGACATCCCAACCGTAGCAGAGATGCTCATTGTCCAAAAAACGGTCACAGAAACAGAAAGCAAGCTAAAGGTCACGCTCGCACCCAGTGCGTTAAGCGAGATATTAATCAATATCGCATCCGAAGTTGACCGTCCATACGAAAATGCACGCTTCGTCTTCAACGATGAAACACGTCAATTAGACGTGATACGCCCATCTCTTGTGGGGCGCACAGTCGATGTGCAATCCAGCATTGCCTCGATTAACGAAAAAATTTTAGCAGGCGCACACGAAATTGACCTAAAAGTGGATTTAGAAGAACCAACCGTAAAAGACACCATGACCGCGGCAGAGTTGGGCATTACAGAATTAGTACACGCCGAAACATCCTATTTTTATGGCTCAAGCACAGAGAGAATTCAAAATATAAGCGCGGGGGCGGCACCATTTCACGGCGTACTCATTGCGCCCGGAGAAACTTTCTCGATGGGGAGCGTTTTGGGCGACATCAGCTTAGATAACGGTTTTGCAGAAGCCCTCATCATTTACGGCGGTAGAACAATCAAAGGCGTAGGCGGCGGGATTTGCCAAGTAAGCACAACCCTTTTTCGGAATGTTTTTTTTGCCGGTTTTCCTGTAGTTGAACGGCACTCACACGCGTATCGAGTTTATTATTATGAGCAAGATGCCAGCGGTGGGCGCAACTCCAATCTGGTTGGGCTAGACGCAACGGTTTATTTCCCGCTAGTCGATTTCAAATTTACAAACGACACTCCCTATTGGCTTTTGATGGAAACCTATCTCGATGCGGCGGGAAGAAATTTGACATGGAAGTTTTATTCCACCTCTGACGGTCGTACCGTAAAATGGACAACGACCGGCACCAAAAACATCGTCCCGCCTCCCAAGCCGCTTTTTGAAGAAAGTGACGAATTAGCCAAAAACGAAATCAAACAAGTCGATTGGTCTGCCGAGGGCGCGGATGTTTCTATTTCGCGTACCGTTTTCCGAAATGGCACATTTTATTTTGAGGATGCTTTTAATACTCACTACGAACCCTGGCAGGCTGTTTGTCAATATGGGGCAAACACAAATAATCCTGAAAAAAAGGCGAAAGATTTAGGCATTTGCCACTAAAAAAAATGCGTTGCAGTTCTACCATCCTAAGGAACGAAGATTAAATAAGCTACTGAGAAACCTGACCGGTATTTGAGATCTATCAGGTTTAGACCCGTAAGTTATTTAATTCCCATTCCTAATAACGCCAACGCATCACGAAAGAGCCTCCCATGTCAGAAAAAAAACCATCATCAACGCGCCTAATTATCGTCCTCAGCATTGCCTTACTCGCCGTATCCACATCATCCATTCTGATTCGTTTCGCCCAAAAAGAAGCCCCCTCGCTGGTAATCTCTGCCTCGCGCCTTTTGCTCGCCAGTCTCTTCCTCGCCCCCTCCGCACTTACAAAATATCGCGGCGAGCTACGCAAACTCTCTCGAAAAGACCTCATACTTGGTCTTCTTTCGGGTATCCTTCTCGCCATCCACTTCGCCACTTGGATTACCTCCCTCGAATACACCACCATCACCAACTCGGTCGTGCTAGTCAGCACATCCCCACTCTGGGTTGCCATCCTTGCCCCCATTTTCCTCAAAGAAAAACTCACCAAAAACATCATCTTTGGGATGATATTAACGCTCATCGGCGGAACAATTATCGGATTCGGTCAGGGGTGCATCTGGGATGGCGGTATAACCTGCGCCTCGCGCACGCAAATTGGGCTTGCTGAGGCGGAAAAAGGCAATTTTCTGGCGTTAGCGGGTGCGTGGGCAATTGCAGGCTATCTTCTCATCGGCAGAAATCTGCGCGCCAAGATGAACTTAATCCCCTATATTTTTCTCGTCTACGGGATGGGGGCAATCGTGATGCTCGTCATCTTGATGGCTACAGGAAACACCCTCTTCGGCTACTCCCCCATAACTTATTTCTGGCTACTGCTCATCGCCATATTCCCTCAACTTATCGGGCACTCAACTTATAATTGGGCATTGCGTTATTTACCGGTCGCGTTGGTCTCGGTAACAACGCTTGGCGAACCCATTGCGTCGAGTATTTTAGCCTTTCTGATATTAAAAGAAGTCCCCACGACTCTGCAAATTGTCGGAGGGATATTGATTTTAGCGGGGATTTATGTCACTTCTCGAAAAAAAAATTGAGCGTTCGCTAGATAGTTCTTCAAAATCAGGGTGGAAGAACTGCACTGCATCTTAGAGATGCAGTGCACCACTGGTATTCTGAGCAATTACGAATCTATTTTCTCCCGCTTTCTTCATTCAAGTTTTTCAACGTCT
>CAZERH010000206.1:0-4387 GCA_964515535.1 uncultured Anaerolineaceae bacterium | reverse complement strand
TCGCCGACTTCTTCGCTAAAGCGGCGCAGGACACCGAAAAACGGAGCCATGC
This sequence comes from uncultured Anaerolineaceae bacterium, assembly GCA_964515535.1. Taxonomy (GTDB): domain Bacteria; phylum Chloroflexota; class Anaerolineae; order Anaerolineales; family Villigracilaceae; genus Desulfolinea. The sequence goes on along the minus strand of CAZERH010000206.1, from coordinate 4,335 downwards.
CCGCCACGACCGCGCTCACGCCATGCGGGATGACAAAATCGGGGAAAATCAGCGCGCTCTCGTGCCAAAGAGTGATATTTCGCCGTAAATCTTGCCAGATATTATCGGTGGTTTGGATGCTGGCTTTGGTGGCGGCGACTCTTTCATCCATTTGGTCGAAGAAGCGTTGCGCGCCTTTTTCCGGTTTGCGCCAATAGCCGATGACGCGCCCGATGAAAGTGAAGAGAAACGTGGTGGTGTGATAAATTGTGCGGAATTTGGCGCGCTTGCGGACGGGGGCGAGAGCGGGTTCTTTGACGAGTTCGGTGAAGATTTGCCCTGCCGCGGGGTCGATGGAGGCGATGGCTTCGGGGTAGGCTTTATGTGCGCGTGGGTGGCGCAAGATGCTGGTGACGTTGATCCAGAGCCTGTCACCGGCTTCGGGGTAGGCGGATTGGGTTTTGTAGGTGTGAATGCCGCCGAAGAAGTTATTGCCAACCCCCGCGAGGGCGTTTTGCATAGTCTGCATTCCCAGCGGGGTGAGGGGTTCGAGAACGCCTTGCACGAGATGGAATCCGAGCATCACTTGGAGCGGATCGGGTTGTATCCCTTCGGGGAGGGGAAAGAGGGAAGTAATGGGGCGGGATTGGAGGATGTAGAGACTGAAACCTGACAGGTCTTTGAGACCTGTCAGGTTTGCGCGATATGCCCACTCAATATCTTGCGGAAAATCATACTCCTCAGAAATTTTCGCCCCGATTTCGGCGAGGGCGAGAATCGCCTCATCCGGTAGGGCTTGGATTTGGGCGTTCTCTTCGCTTTTGGTGCTCACGCCGCCTTTTTCTTCGCCGCGAATGACGGTCGCTTTTGCGCCGAGGGTTTTGGAGATGATTTTTGCCCCTGCCCCCTTCCCTAGCCCTTCCCCCTCAGGGGGGAGGGGATTATTCTCCCCCCTGAGGGGGGAGCTAGAGGGGGGCGCACTGACAACATAATTATCCGGCTCAACCAGTCCGCTGACGAGAGCTTCGCCCAAGCCGAAGGTGGCATCTATGACGATTTCATCGCGTTTCCCCGTAAGCGGATTGGCGGTGAACATCACGCCTGAGACATCCGATTGCACCATCTCTTGCACAACGACCGCGAGAGAGACATCCCCTTGCGGAATCTCGTTGCGGGCGCGGTAGCCGATGGCACGGGCTGTCCACAATGATCCCCAACAGGCGACTACGGCATCCGCGAGGGCATCCGAGCCAATGATGTTGAGGTAAGTATCCTGCTGACCGGCGAAGGACATATCGGGCAAATCTTCTGCTGTGGCGGAGGAACGGACGGCAACCGGCGGGGCGCCGATCCAGCCGTAGGCGATGTGCAGGGAGTCGCGCAATGTTCGGGAGAGGGGAGCCTGCTCAAAACGCGCCCGAATCCGCTCGGAGGCTTCTTTGAGTTCAGCGGGGTTTTGGTAGTCGATGTCGTGCAGGGTCTTGCTGATAATTTCGCCCAATTGATGCTCGTCCACGAATTGCTTATAAACTTCGGTCGGGACGAGAAAACCGCGTGGGACATTGAATCCCGCCCGCGCCAGTCGCGCCAGATTTGCCCCTTTCCCGCCGACGCTGGCGAGGGTGGCAGAGGGAGAATCGAGGGGAAGGAAGATTTCGGGGAAGCGGGCGGGGGAGGTCATTTTTTACTCCTTTGGAGAGGGGCAAGGGTTACAAAGGGGACAAGGGGGACAAAAGTATTTACCACGAAGGACAGGAAGGAACACAAAGGAAAAAACAAAAAGGTTTTTCTTCGTGGCTCTTTGTGTTCTTTGTGGTTAAAAAACTACACTCTAATTATCTTTTCTCTAATCTCTATATCGACTTTCTTCAAATAAATGCGGTGCTTCGACATAAACGCCTTTGGCACTGACCGCAATCGAGCCATCGGGGAGATAGATTTCGCCGGTGCCGAAGATTTTGCGTCCGTCTTTGCGCTCCATTCGCGCTTGGACAGTGACGGTGGTGTCTACGGGAATGGCGCGCCGAAAGCGGATGTCGAGATTGACGACCGCGACGTTATAACCGGCGCGCCAAATCGCTACGCCGATGACTTCATCCAGCACTGCGGCGGAGGCTCCGCCGTGAATATGACCGAGCGGTCCCTGTTGCTTGATGGTGAGTGTAAATTCGGAGAAAATCGTGCCGTCTTCTTTGGCGTACCACGTCAAACCGATGCCGTGCGGGTTTTGCGTCCCGCAGACGTAGCAGATGCCATGTTCTGAGATGGGGGTGAGGGTGGGGTGTGTTGTCATGGAGATATTGTACTCTTTTTTTGCAGAGGCAATACGCCCCCTCTAGTATTTCAAATAGTTACGAACGCCCCTCTGAAATTAGAAAGCCCCCTTAAATAAAGAAACCTTGCGAAGAGTGGGCGGCTAAATTTTAAGAAAGAGTTTATGCGTTTTCCGCGTCTTCGCAAGGTAGTTTGGCTTTTGTTTTCTGATATTACACCTGATTGACTGACAAAACTAATTTTAGGGCATTTTTTACCACGAGGTTCACAGAGACCACAGAGTTTTTTCTCATGTTTTTAAAGATCCTCTGTGCTCTCAGTGCTCTGTGGTGAGATTTTTAAGATTTGTCAGTCAAGTAGGATATTACACTTTTCTTTTATATCTGCTATCGTCAATCCCAATCCACAAATGCCCGCTGACGATAGGTTGGTAGGGGAGGATGGTCATTTTTTCATCTTCGGGCAAATCATCGGGCATCATGCTGGGGTTCACCATACACAAATTGGGCGTTTTGCCGTATTTTTTGCGATAATACGTTGCGGCGGTCTTTATTTTGGCACTTAAAGTTGTCTTTTTGTCATTATCGAACCACATCATACCTGCTTGCATTTTTTGTCTCCTTTATCTGATAGACGGAATCCAGAACTTCACCCACTGACGATCTTCATTTAAAACAAACTCAAGCCCCGGCTCAAGCAGATGAAGAGCCGCATCGCGCGTGGGGAGAATTGCTTCTGCGCCCCGAGCATTTTTGATAGCCCCAAAGAGTCGCGTCCGAAAGGCATCTAGCCATGGATGCACTTTTTCGCTACCCGTGGCATTTTGCGTTACAAAAGTCCACACTCGCCGATTAGGTCCGCGCAAGAGTAGCCAACGTAAATTTTGTTGCGCTTTTTCGCTTCTTTCCGTAACGGTTTCGAGATCATCCATTAGGAGCAAGGCAAAACGTTTTTCTCGTTGATTATTATGCGCCCAATCCGCTAAAGATGAAATGAAATCATCTGCGTCTTTTTGATGAGTTGAGAAGACGCCCATACAATTTTTATTCTCTTCAAAACTATCCCACTCTTCGGGGTGGCTGGTAATAACGCCAAATTGAATTTCTTTGGGGGTATGGGTCATAGAAAGAGCCTTGGCAATGATTTGCAGTAAGGCGGTTTTTCCGCTACCTGAATCGCCTACGATGAGGATGGGACCCGGGGAGGGGTCGTTTAAGTTGAGGAGGATGGGAAGCCCATCGTATGCGGCACCCAAGAAAAGGGCTTCGCGTGGCAGTCTTCCGTATTGGGCGATTACTTTGCTTAGGGGCGCGGGCGCAAGTTGAGGCAAAGGGCGTTCCGCTTCATCTTCTCGAATATCGACAGGTGCGAGTTCCAGTGTCAGTTCTTCCAGTGCTTCAAGAGCTAAATCGTAATTTCGTTTTAGAGAGTTCATGAAAAATACCACAGATATAGAATATATGTTCTATATTCTACAGCAAATCTCACCTTTGTCAAGTAGTTTGAAAAGAGCATTATGCTTTTGCGATTTTTGCTTGACTTGCCTTTAGAATCCTGATAAACTCCATCGCTGTATGTCCCAGAAGGCTTCGGGATATATCTTGCCCTTGCGATAAGCGTTTGGTATAATTGTCCTGCTTAACTGCCGACGTAGCTCAATTGGCAGAGCAGTCGCCTTGTAAGCGACAGGTTATGGGTTCAATTCCCATCGTCGGCTTTCGCTTATGTCGCTACGGCAAGGTGATGATAGACCTCCTCAAGTAGGAGGTGTGGAACTCAGACCAGAGAGGGCTGAACAATTTAACTCGGGCGGTTACCCAAGTGGCCAACGGGGGCTGACTGTAAATTAGCTGGCAATAGCCTACGGCGGTTCGAATCCGTCACCGCCCACTTCCCTTTTTTGAGGGAGGAAGCACTAAGCCCTCATAGCTCAGTTGGTAGAGCGCGTTCTTGGTAAGAACGAGGTCATGGGTTCAAATCCCATTGAGGGCTCTAGTCGCTGGTCAGAGCATTTTTTGTTAAATTTTTAAGGAGAAAGAGATGGCAAAGGAAACGTTTGATCGTTCGAAACCGCATTTGAAT
>CAZERH010000205.1:0-4407 GCA_964515535.1 uncultured Anaerolineaceae bacterium | reverse complement strand
AGAAGAACTTGATATTGATATAGATGACGAGGAAGAAGAAATCAGCTGGGAATAAATACCCCGCTACACGCGTGATTTAAGCGTGATACCGTTAAAAAAAAGAAGGGTCTTCGGCTCTTTGTGGGAAAAGAAAAAAACAGGGCTAAGGGTATTACCCTACCCCAAAAACACAAAAAGGAATTCCATCCCCCTCTAATTTGCTAATTTGCTCCACATGCTCCCCCAAACACTCTGCCAACAGTGCCGAATCCATTTCACAAAGTTCGGGATGCTTCGCAATAATCGCCGAATAAGGACATTGCCCCAAAATAATACGTGGACCTTCAGCGTGTGCCTCCCAGCGGGATTGGTAGCCGAGTTTGTTAATCTGCTTCACCGTTTCCGTCAAGCGAATCATGGGAGACTTATTCGCGCCGCGCGTGCGTGAGCTTGCGAGGCGTTGACCGAGCTTTTTCAGTAAATTTGCGCGTTGCCGCGTGTTAACAGAATCCAGCAACTCTTCGAGCAGATGATGAGATAACGCGCTCAAGCCATCCCCAAGTATGCCGCGGCTCACACCATATATTTTTGTAGGGCGACCTCCCTTAATCCCCGCGGCGCGTTTGCCGAGTGTCTCTATCCGTCCATCTTTTCTTAATATGGAAAGATGATGGCGGGCGTTTGCGGAGGTCATCCCTAAATCACGCGCAATATCAAAAGCAGAAACAGCGCGTCTCTTGCGGATATAGCTAAAAACTTCTTGACGGGCAGTGGGCATGGAAGCCTCCTAGAAATGCGTTGCACTTCGGCGTAACTTTTAACTCCCTACAAGTGCAACGCATCAAAAAGCAGATGCAATACACATGCGGGGCTTGTCATAGACATAGCGTGATTATACTCACTTTTTGAGTTATGACAATATATATTTTCATAACTGCGTTGACTTAGGGGTTTGAGAATACTATAATCCCACCACGTAAAGCAAAAACATCTCAAAGTTCTCTGTGAACTCTGCGATAAAAAACGAGGAGATTTTTTAATGGAAAATAAAAGCCTAAACTCCCCCGGTTATGAAATCCCTGAAGAAATTGAGGGCGTGGTCTCGATTACAACCATAGACCGCATTTATAACTGGGGACGGCGTTCATCCGTTTGGCCCATGATGTTCGGTTTAGCCTGTTGTGCGATTGAAATGATTGCCACCGCGGCCGGTCGTTACGATTTTTCGCGTTTCGGCATGGAAGTAATGCGTCCCAGCCCGCGCCAAGCCGATTTAATGCTCGTTTCCGGCACCGTGACGAAAAAAATGGCACCGACTATTGTTCGTTTATATAACCAAATGCCTGAACCAAAATATGTTGTGGCAATGGGTGCATGCGCCTCCGGGGGCGGACCTTTCAAAGAAGGCTATAACGTGGTCTCCGGCGTAGATAAATTGGTGCCGGTAGATGTTTATATCCCCGGTTGCCCTCCCACCCCGCAAGCCCTGATTAACGGACTGATTAAATTACAAGAAAAAATTGACGGGCAATCCATCAAAACTGTGCGCTGGTATCAAAAAGGCGACAGTTCAGCAGTCCCCATCCCCATGTTGGGACCCGACCTAATTTACCAATCCAGCATCCCCGCTATCAAAGAAGCGGCGCGTGAGGAGGCATAAAATGACTGAATTAGATTTCTCCACCCGCTTCCGCGAAGGCGTTCATGCGGATGAACGCGAGGGCTACGAAGGCTATCTCGTTTCCGCCGATAAACTGATTGAATTTGCCACCGCTCTGCGTGATGAATTCAGTTACGACTATCTTTCCTCCGTCACCGGCGTAGATTATATCGCCGAAGAAAAACTCGAAGTGGTCTACCACGCCTATAAAACCATTGGCGGGGCAGAACTGGTCTTCAAAGTGCAAGTGCCTCGTGAAAACCCCGAAGTTCCCTCGCTCATTGATATTTACCCGGGCGCAGATTTCCAAGAGCGCGAAGCCTGGGATTTGCTCGGCATCAAATTTACGGGTCATCCCGACCTACGCAGAATTTTGCTCTGGGAAGGTTTTGAAGGACATCCCCTTCGCAAAGATTGGCAAGAAGCCTACTACGAAGCAGACCATAAACCCTTCAAATCTCGCTGGCCCAAAGCCGAATATACCCGTGCCGAAGCCAAAAATCCTTACGGCGCAAATGTCAAATATCCCGAAAAATTTGACCCCGAAAAATGGGTTCCCGAAGGCGAAGATGCCCTCTACGGCTCACTCGCCAAATACGAAACCACCGACAGTAACGGTCTGAAAACCGATCATATCACCGTCAACTTGGGACCCCAACATCCCTCCACGCACGGCGTTTTCCGCATTGCGGCAACCTTAGACGGCGAAAAAATCATGAATCTCAAACCCGTCATGGGCTATCTGCATCGCAACCATGAGAAAATCGGCGAACGCAACACCTACCTCCAAAATATGCCCTTCACCGACCGCCTCGACTACCTCTCATCAATGAGCAACAACTTCGGTTACGCCCTCGCGGTCGAAAAACTACTCAATATCGAAGTCCCCGAACGCGCCGAATATATCCGCGTAATTATGGCAGAACTCACTCGCGTCCAAAACCACCTCTTCGCAATCGGCATGTTCCTCAACGACATTGGCGCATTTTTCACGCCATCCCTTTATGCGATCGAAGAACGGGAATTAGTGCTGGATATTTTCGAGATGGTCAGCGGATCACGCATGATGTGCAACTATTTCAGATTTGGCGGACTCGCCCGCGACCTTCCGGCTGGCGCGTTGCAAAAAATCAAAGGTTTGGTCTTCGACAGATTGCCGCGAAAAACAGACGAAATGGACAGATTTCTGAGCGAAAACGAAATTCTCCGCGCCCGAACAGTGGGGCAAGGATACCTATCCGCCGAAGACGCTGTCAGATACGCCGCGGCAGGACCAATGTTACGCGCGTCCGGCATCCCCTACGATATTCGCCGAGCCGATCCCTACAGCATCTACGACCGCTTCGATTTTGACGTAGCCGTCCGCTATAACGGCGATATTTACGACCGCTACTATATCCGCTTGGATGAAATCCGCGAATCAATCAAAATTCTTCAACAAGCGGTTGAGCAAATCCCCGAAGGTGAAGTCCAAACCGGCAAACCCCGCTACCAGATGAAAGTCCCCAAAGGCGAATCTTATGGTCGCGTTGAAGGACCCAAAGGCGAACTCGGTTTTTACCTCGTTTCTGATGGCACAGGGAACCCCTACAGGTATCATGTCCGCGCCCCATCCTTCATCAACCTAACCGCTTTTGGACCGATGTGCGTTGGCTTAAAAGTTGCCGATGTGGTGGCAGTGCTTGGCTCAATTGACATCGTACTTGGCGAGACTGACCGATAGGAGTTGGCAGACTGATGTAAAAATCTCACCATAGAGCATACAGAGAAAGAGAGTAAAAAAGAGAAAAATTTTCTTCTCTCTCTTTCTAAAAAAAACTCAGTGAACTCTGTGGTAAAAAAATCGGTCTCTCACGCAAGGAGAATAAAACATGTACGGATTAGGATTAATCAAAGGTCTCGGCGTTACCCTAAAACGCTTTATCAACACCTATGTAGACGATTTTGAATGGCGCGGCAAACGCTATTATACAGACGAAGGCATCGCTCATCGCTCCAGCAAGGATGTAAAAGGCATTTTCACTATTCAATATCCTGAAGAAAAATTGCCCGTCCCAGAAGAATTTCGTTATATTCCCTTCTTGGTCTACGATGAAGGCGAAAACGGCGAAATTAAAAATCGTTGTACCGCCTGTGGAATTTGTTCCAAAGTTTGCCCTCCACAATGCATCTGGATTGAACGCGCAACCGACCCCAAAACAGGTCGTCCTGTACAAGAGCCAGTCGCTTTCACCATTGATGCGGATATCTGCATGAACTGCGGACTCTGCGCCGAATTCTGCCCCTTCGATTCTATCAAGATGGATCATGACTACGAAATCGCCTCTTACGGGCGCACCGTTTATCATCTTGACGACTTGTTGAAGCCCGCTTCTTATTATGATAAGATTCGCCCCCTCAATAGCGAAAAAGAAGCCGAAGCCCGCAGAATAGCAGAAGAAGCAAAGGCCGCGAAAAAAGCTGAGCGAGAAGCCAAAAAAGCCGCCTTAGCCGCGAAGAAAGCATAAAAAGTTCGTAAGTGACAAGTCCTGACTGGCTGACAAATCTCAACTCTTTACCACAGAGCGCACAGAGAACACAGAGTGAGCTTTTAAAATGAGAAAAAATAATAAAAAAGAGGCTGTTTTTCCCAAAAACCCTTGTTTTCTCTCTTTTTTCTCCAAAACTCTGTGAAACTCGGTGTTCTGTGGTGAAGGATATGCTAATTTAGTTCTGTCAGTCAATCAGGTGGCAAGTCTGTAAATATACAGGTTGGAGGAGAGTATCCC